>JBAUVS010000071.1:0-11850 GCA_049583345.1 Woeseiaceae bacterium | reverse complement strand
CGTCAGCGTATTGCCGTCACGGCTTATGATGTTGCCGACGACCGCATCGAGGTCGGCGCCGGGAACGCTCGAGCCTGCCAGCACCAGGTCGGCGGTGAAGCTGCGGTCCGCGACGGCCAGCGTGCCTTTCGCGACCGTGGGTGTGCCTGCACCCGCCGTCGCGAGGGCGGCGAGACCGTCGGCGCCGACATACATCGTGCCGTCGACGTAGAAGGTCGTGTCGTCGGCGACCCCGATCGTGAAATCACCGAAGTCGCCGTCGCGATCGTAGAACGGCCGGACTTCGACGGTGTAATGCATGGCGGACTCGTCGACATCGGCCAGCAGGCCGCGCACGCGGAGATCTTTCTCGTCGACCGGAGAGGCCTCGGCGACGATGAACGGCTCGGCGGCCGCCGTGGCTGGCGTCGGTACGATGTCGACCGTATGCGAGGCGGCGAGGTCGAAGTCGAGCTGCAGCAGCTGCGAGCGCAGCCGGGTCACG
Source organism: Woeseiaceae bacterium (assembly GCA_049583345.1). GTDB lineage: Bacteria > Pseudomonadota > Gammaproteobacteria > Steroidobacterales > Woeseiaceae > UBA1847. Next base: position 11,366 of record JBAUVS010000071.1, on the reverse strand, counting down.
ACCAACTGGTCGCGATCCGACAGCACGATCCTGAGATCGGTCTGCGTCAGCGGGTTGCCGGCCGTGTCGGTGACGATGGCTTGCTTGGCCTGCCCGTCTGCCTCGACGAATACCTCGGCGTTGCTGTAGTCGAGCCGGATCGTGCCGGACACGTAGGTTCCCGGCGGGACGCTCGCGGCGCTGACGAGTTCGGCCACATCCACGTAGTCGGCGAAATTGACGCGTGTCGTCTGCGGCAGCACCTGGACGCTGCGGCCGTTGGCTGTCTCCAGCGTCAGCGACAGCACGTCCACGGTGTAGTCGAGGAAGTCGCCGTCCGCGTCGGTGAAACTGACCAGCACGGTGCCGCAGGCGCCGGCTGTGGCGCTGTTGGCCGGATCGCATTCGGCGGCGGGTCCCGCGCCGGCGTTCGTCGTCGTCGAGCCGCCACCGCAGGCGGCGAGAATGAGGGCGCACAGCAGCCCGCAGGCGCGCCCTGTATGTATGGTCGTCATGCGTCTCTCCTTGTTCGCGTGTCCCGGTGTGTATGGCACTAACGGACCGGCTCGAAAAGGGTTGACCCACGCGTGCGATTTTGGCAAGAAATCAACAAAATACAGAAGCTTATCTTGTATTCTTCTATCAACATGTCAAAATCAGACCGTATTGGGGATATCGGCGTGGGCTCGGATTCGGACCGCATGAGCAACCCGCTTGACACGAGCGCGATCACCGGCGTGCGGCACCGCAGGCCGCGCGCCGGCACGCGTACGCGCGGCGCCGCCGATGCGTTGCAGACCAAGATCGCCGTCGGCTTGTTGAATCTCGAGCGCCGGGGGCTCGCGGACCAACTGCAGTCGAACATCGACGAACTGCCCGACGCGGCGGGCTGTGATTCGGCCTTCATCGCGTTGTTTTCGGCGGACGGCGGCCGATTCGAGGAACTCATCGCCGCGAGTACCGGCTTTGCGCAGTGCAAGCCGGACGTCATGCGCGGGGAGGCGCTTGCGGAGTGGCCATGGCTGAAGCGTCGGCTCGGGCATCTCAAAGTGATTGAGGTCGCCGACACGCTGCAGGGCTCGAAGAGTTCCCGGGCCGAGCTCGAGCGATTGTCCGAACTGCACATCGGCTCGACGCTGATGATCGGTTTCTCGGTACACGGCGAGATCGCCGGGTTCCTTGGGCTCGCCAACGAACATGCCGTCGAGAGTTGGGACGCCAATCTGCACCTGCTGCTGAAGCTGATCGGAGCCTCGCTCGCGGCCGGCCTCGAGCGCGTGCGCGACCGCGGCGTGCTGGCCGAGATGAGCGAGCGTAACGAGCTCATCGCGGCCACCGCGAATGACGGTATCTGGGACTTCGACGGCCAGACCAAACGCATCAACCTGTCGCGGCGCTGGAAGGCGATGCTCGGCTACAACGCCGAGGACGAAGACGTATTGCTCGACTGGTATCACCTGGTGCATCCCAACGATATGGCGCGCGTGCAGTCGAAGATGCGCGACCACCTCGAGGGCAAGACGCCGTTCTTCGAGTCCGTGCATCGCATGAAGCACCAGAACGGCGACTGGCGCTGGATGTCCAGCCGCGCCAAAGCCGTGCTGGACGAGAACGGCCGCCTGCTGCGCCTGCTCGGCGTCGAGGTAGACATCACCGAGCGCAAGCTCTACGAGGAAGCGCTGTTCCGCGAGAAGGAGAGCGCGCAGATCACGCTGCAGTCGATCGGCGACGGCGTGATCACGACGGATTCCGGCTGCGTCGTCGAGTACATCAACCCGGTCGCCGAGGACCTGACCGGCTGGAAGGTCGACGACGCCAGCGGGCGGTCCATCGACGAGATATTCCGCGGCTTCCATGAGGAGACCTGCGAGCCGCTCGAGAATCCGCTGGCGGTGTCGATCCGCCGCAACCGCGCGATCAAGTCCGTGCGGCCGACGCTGCTGATCCGGCGCGATGGCAATGAGCTCTACATCGAGAGTACGGCCTCGCCGATCCGCGACGGCAAGGGCAGCGTCACCGGCGGCGTGCTGGTGTTCCACGACGTCAGCGAATCGCGCGAGCTGAATCGACGCCTGAGCTACCACGCCAGCCACGACATACTGACCGGTCTCGTGAACCGGCGCGAGTTCGAGAACCGGCTCGAGCGGGCGCTGAAGAGCGCCAAGGCGCGTGAGACCTCGTATGCGCTGTGCTATCTCGACCTCGATCAGTTCAAGATCGTCAACGACTCCTGCGGGCACAGCGCCGGCGACGCGCTGCTGGGCCAGCTCGGCGCGTTGCTGAAATCCAAGATCCGCTGGCGCGACACGCTGGCGCGCCTCGGTGGCGACGAGTTCGGCGTGCTCCTCGAGAGTTGCACGCTGGACGAAGCGATGCAGACGGCCGAGTCGCTGCGGATCGCGATCAGCGAATATAAATTCATGTGGGATGACCGCAGTTTCCGGCTCGGCGTGAGTATCGGCGTCGTGCCGATCTCTGCGGACAACGAAGACGTCGCGGCACTGCTCAGCGCCGCGGACAGCGCCTGCCAGGCCGCGAAAGAAGCCGGGCGCAATCGCATCCTCAGCTTCCAGGAGAACGACATCGACCTGATGCGGCGCCGGCGCGAAATGCAATGGGCCGCACGCATCAACAACGCGCTCGAGGAGAACCGCTTCGAACTGTTCCGGCAGACGATCAAGCCGCTGCAGGCAGAGGAGGAGGGCTCGCACTACGAGATCCTGCTGCGCATGCGTGACGAGACCGGCGGCATCATCTCGCCGGGGCTGTTCATCGAGGCGGCCGAGCGTTACAACATCACCAAGGACATCGACCGCTGGGTGATCCGCAGCGCATTCCGCTGGCTTGTGTCGGAGGCAGACGAGCGCGAGCGCCTGCTGTTGTGTTCGATCAACCTGTCCGGACAGAGTCTGGCCGACGAGAAGTTCCTGCCGTTCGTCATCGACCAGTTCCAGATGAGCGGCCTCGATGCAACCAAGATCTGCTTCGAGATCACGGAGACCGCGGCGATCGCGAGCTACTCACAGGCAAACCGCTTCATCAATGCATTGAAGGAACTCGGTTGCAAATTCGCGCTGGACGATTTCGGCACCGGCCTGTCGTCGTTCGGCTACCTGAAGCACTTCCCGGTGGATTTCCTGAAGATCGACGGCAGTTTCGTCAAGGAGATCCTGCACGATCCCATCGACCGCGAGATGGTGCGCTCGATCAACGAGATCGGCCACCTCACCGGCAAGCAGACCATCGCCGAGTTCGCCGAGAACGAGGAGATCATTACCATGCTGCGTGGCATGGGCATCGACTACGCGCAGGGCTACGGCGTCTCCGAGCCGAAGCGGGTCACGCGCGCGGTGGCCTGAAGCACCGCCCGTCGCCGGGCGGCACTTCCGATATCCGGTCTTCTACAGGAAGAACCCGCCGTGGCCGTAGGCCACCATGCTCATGACCAGCGGGATCGACAGGAACGTGTTGGTCCGCGAGGCGAGAAAGGCCACCCGCTTGGCTTTGGCGATCTCTTCCGGCGTTGCAGGCTTCATGCCGAGGATCTTCTTCTGATTGGGCCAGATGAGGACCCAGACGTTGAAGAGCATGATCGTGCCGAACCACGCACCGACGCCGATCAGCATCGCGGACTGGTTGAACGTCTCGCCCATGAGGCCCAGCGTGAACGCGTCGCCGAAGATGCCGTAGTGACCGAGCGCACTTGCCCCCGACAGCCAGGTCAGCAGCGCACCCCAGCGGAACCACCATAGCGCACGGGGCGCCACGTACTTGGTGATGCCGGCGCCGCCCGGGCCGCCTTCGTCGGCGGCGGCATCGGCCAGCGCGGGCACCTGCACGAAATTGAAGTAGTACAGCAGGCCGATCCAGGTGATGCCGGCGAGTACGTGAATCCACATGATGAAGCTCGCTGTGTTGAAAACGATCCCCATCGTGGCCAGGGCGATGACGACCGCGAGCACGATGCCGCCGATGATCGTACCGGCGACGGAATTGAGGAAGTTCATGTCAAGAATTCTCCGTTATTTGTGTGATCTTGATCCACACCTATTGTAGGACATTTGCAGGTACAATCGCGAGGTTGCTCGGAGGCGATTCATGCGCTTGGTGGCTTTGTTGATGGTGATTCTGGCCCTGTCGGGCTGCAGTGCGCTGATGTTGGGCGGGTCCGGAGCCGCCCGGTATCCGGCCGGCGGAGACGATCGGCCGGCCGAGGTCGTGCAGGCGGATTCCGCAATATCGACCCGCATCCGGAGCAAATATGCGGCCGACGCCATACTCAGCCAGTTCAATATCGGCATCCGGACCTACGAGGGAAGAGTGACCCTGTCCGGCACGGTAGGCAGCCAGCAGGCCCGTAACGCAGCCGGGTCGATCGCCATGGATACATCGGGTGTAAAATCGGTCGAAAACCAGATCAAGGTTCAATGAGAGGTAGCAGGGGATGGATGTCAAATCCCGTATCGAGGAACAACTCAAGGCACACAACGTCCTCCTTTACATGAAGGGCACTCCCGACTTCCCGCAATGCGGTTTCTCGGGACAGGCGGTGGCGGCGCTGAATGCGATCGGCAAGCCATTTGCCTATTTCAATATCTTCGAAGACGAGGAGATCCGCCAGGGGCTGAAGGAATTCTCCAACTGGCCGACCTTCCCGCAGCTCTATGTCAAGGGCGAGCTCGTCGGCGGATCCGATATCGTCGTCGAGATGTATCACTCCGGCGAGCTCAAGGAGCTGCTCGACGGCGTCGGGGAGTAGTCGAGCCGGATCCTCGACAGGCGTCATTGCGAGGAGCGGAGCGACGAAGCAATCCACTGGATTGCTTCGCTGCGCTCGCAATGACAAATCAATCCCGATCGACCAGCGCCTGCTCGTAGACGGGCCTGAACCGGTTCACGATCTCGCAGAACAGATCTGCGGTGATCTCGGCGTCGTACGCCGCCGAGTGCGCCAGCGATTCGTCCCAGGCGAATCCTGCCGCGGCCACGGCACGCGACAGCACCGTCTGGCCGAACGCCACGCCGCACAGCGTCGCCGTGTCGAAACAGCTGAACGGGTGGAACGGGTTGCGCTTGATGGCGGAGCGACTGATCGCCTCGTTCAGGAAGCCGAGATCGAACGCGGCATTGTGACCGACGAGGATCGCGCGCTGGCAGCCGTTGTGGTTCACCGCGCGGCGCACTTCCCGGAATATGCGTTGTAGCGCGTCGCGTTCATCGATGGCAGGGCGCAGCGGATGATCGGGATCGATGCCGTTCACGGCCAGGGAAGCCGGATCCAGGTTCGCGCCCTCGAACGGCTTGACGTGATAGCGGGAGGTGTCGCCACGGCGCAACACCTCATCGTCGTCCATCTCGACGAACACCGCCGCGATCTCGAGCAGCGCATCGGTCTTCGAGTTGAAGCCGCCGGTCTCGACGTCGACGACGACGGGCAGGAAGCCGCGGAAGCGGTCGGCCATGCGGGGCTTGTCATTCATTCAGGATTCCGTTTCGAGGATGCGTTCGTCCAGCAACAGGCTCATCGCGTAGCGGACGCCGAAGCCCGTGACTTCCGTCGGGATGTGCGCGAGCCCGCCCTTGTGATTGCTCGCGGCGAGGTCCACGTGTACCCACGGCGTGTCGTTCTCGACGAACTCGGCGAGGAAGGTCGCTGCAAGGATATGGTCGCCGATGCCCTTGACGGAACACTGCTGGATGTCGGCGACCCCGCTCTTCAGATCGTCGAGGTATTCCTTTCCGATCGGGAACGGCCAGACGCGCTCGCCGCAAGTTCTTCCCGTGCGCTTGAGGCGCGGATGCCAGGCACTCCGGTTGCTGAACACACCGCTCATACGCGTGGTCAGGGCATTGACTGCCGCGCCCGTCAAGGTCGCGAAGTCGACGATCAGTCGCGGTTTCTCGCGGCTCGCGAGCGTCAGCGTATCGGCCAGCACCATCCGGCCCTCGGCGTCGGTGTGGATGGTCTGGATGGTCTTGCCGTTGAGCGCCGTGACCACGTCCTGCGACTTGTAAGCGCGGGGACCCGTGCGGTTCTCGCTGATCGCGAGCCAGCAATCCACCGGGATCGGCAGTCCCAGCTCGGAGATCGCCAGCAAGGTGCCCAGCGCTACCGCGCTGCCCTGCATGTCGCCGTGCATCTCGAGCATGGCGGTGAATGACTTCAGGTTGGTGCCGCCGGTATCGAAGATGATGCCCTTGCCGACGAGGCCCAGCACGGGTGCCGCCGACGCCTTGCCGGGCCGGTAGCGCAGGCGCACGATCGAGGCGCTGTCGTCGTCGTTGCCCTGCGCCACGGCGAGGAACGCGCCTGCGCCGAGCCGCTCGAGCTCGGCCATACCGTAGCGCTTGTATGCCCAGCCGCGCTCCTTCGCGAGGTCTTTTGCGAACGCCGCGTACTCCATCGCATCGAGCTTGTTCGGCGGCTGTGCCGTCAGCCAGCGGGCGAGATTGTTGCCGGCCGCCTCGGCCTGGGTACGCGCGAGGTCGATGCTCGCATCGAGGCCGAGCAGGCGGATGCGGCGGATCTTCCCGGGCATCGGCTTGCGCTTGAACTGGGGCAGAGAGAATGCCGCAGCCAGTGCCGCGGCCACTGCCGATTTCGCGAGCGCGGCCTGATACTCGCGATCGAAACCCGCGACGAGTATGCCGAGGGTTCCCGCTTTCTCGCTCGTCGCGGCGGAGACGAGCTTGCGAGCAAGCGTGAGCTGCTCGAACGCGCCCGCGTCCGTGCCGATCATGCCGGCCACGACCAGCGTCTGGCGTTTGTTCGCCAGCCGCGTCTGCAGCGCGGGCGCCTCGCCGGGCGAGCGCCTGCCGAGCAGCGCCTTGAGGCGGGCGCCGTTCGGGATCTTGCGCCAGAGGGCGGCGGGAACCCGTTCCGGCAGTATCAGCAGCAACTGATCGATCGCCTCGATCGACCGCGAGCTGACCGGCCCGTTCTGCTGCGAGCAGCGAATTCCGGCCAATCCCGGTATGGTGTGGCGCATACGTTACAATCCCCTGCAGGCTGCTTGACCGGCACGGCCCAAACGTCGAATATGTCGCCCCCGAAGGCCGCCGCGCACGGCCTGGTGCGATGTCCAAATCCTATTGTGAATGATTTATGAGCCGATTCAATCCGTTTGACGACATCGATCCTATCGAAACGGCGGAATGGCTCGAATCGATCGACTCCGTGCTGACGCAGCACGGTCCCGAGCGCGCGCACTTCCTGCTGAACAAGGTCATCGATTTTGCCCGGCGTTCGGGTGCCTACCTGCCGTACAGTCCCAATACGGCCTACCTGAACACGATCGCGCCGGGGCATCAGCCGGAATATCCCGGCGACCGCTCGCTGGAGCGGCGCATCGAGGCCTACATCCGCTGGAATGCGATGGCCATGGTGGTCCGGGCGAACCGCAAGAGCACGGAGTACGGCGGCCACATCTCGAGCTACGCCTCGTCGGCGACCATGTACGAGGTCGGATTCAACCACTTCTGGCGTGCGCCGACGAAAGAACAGGGTGGCGACATGGTGTTCATGCAGGGCCATTCATCGCCCGGTATCTACGCGCGCGCGTTTCTCGAGGGCCGCCTCGATGAACGCCAGTTGAACCGGTTCCGACGTGAGGTGGGCGGCGGCGGCCTGTCGTCCTACCCGCATCCGTGGCTGATGCCGGACTTCTGGCAGTTCCCGACGGTCTCGATGGGCCTCGGTCCGATGATGGCCATCTACCAGGCACGCTTCATGCGCTACATGGAGCACCGCGAAATGATCCCGGCATCCGACCGCAAGGTCTGGGCTTTCCTCGGCGACGGCGAGATGGACGAGCCGGAGTCGATGGGCGCGATCACGATGCCGGTGCGCGAGGGTCTCGACAACCTGATCTTCGTCGTCAACTGTAATCTGCAGCGCCTGGACGGGCCGGTGCGCGGCAACGGCAAGATCATCCAGGAACTCGAGGCCGCGTTCGGCGGCGCGGGCTGGAACGTGATCAAGGTCATCTGGGGCAGCCGCTGGGACCCGTTGCTCGCGAAGGACAACGGCGGGCACTTGCGCCGAATCATGGAAGAGACAGTCGACGGCGAATACCAGACCTACAAGTCGAAGGACGGCGCCTACGTGCGCAAGGAGTTCTTCGGCAAGCATCCGGAGACCGAAGCGATGGTCGCCGACATGTCGGACGACGACGTGTGGCGCCTGAATCGCGGCGGCCACGATCCAATCAAGATGTACGCCGCCTACGACGCCGCCGTCCGGCACCAGGGTCAACCGACCGTTATCCTCGCCAAGACGGTCAAGGGGTTCGGCATGGGCGGCGCCGGCGAGGGTCAGATGACGGCGCACCAGCAGAAGAAGATGGATCTCGATGCGATCCGCGAGATGCGCGACCGCTTCAATATCCCCGTCGCGGACGCGGATCTGGAAAACGTCCCGTATTGCGTTCCCGACAAGGACAGCGCCGAGATCGAATACCTGCACGAGCGGCGCCAGGCCCTCGGCGGTTACCTGCCGAAGCGGCGCCGGAAGGCGCCGCCGCTCCCGGTGCCGGGCCTCGAGGTGTTCCAGACGCAGCTCGACGGCACCGGCGACCGCGAGATCTCGACGACCATGGCGTTCGTGCGCATGCTGACCGCGCTCGCGCGCGACAAGCAGATCGGCAAGCACATCGTACCGATCGTCCCCGACGAGGCGCGCACTTTCGGTATGGAAGGCATGTTCAGGCAATTCGGTATCTACGCATCGCAGGGCCAGCTGTATACGCCCGAGGACGCCGGCGAGTTGATGTACTACCGCGAGGACAAGAAGGGTCAGATCCTCGAAGAGGGCATCAATGAGGCCGGCTCCTTCTGTTCGTGGCTCGCGGCCGGCACCTCGTATTCGAACCACGATACCCAGATGGTGCCGTTCTATATCTACTATTCGATGTTCGGCTTTCAGCGTATCGGCGACTTCATCTGGGCCGGCGGCGACCAGCAGTCGCGCGGCTTCCTCATCGGGGGCACGGCGGGACGCACGACGCTGGCCGGCGAAGGCCTGCAACACCAGGACGGGCACAGCCACGTCGCCGCATCGACGGTTCCGAATTGCGTCGCCTACGACCCGACCTACGCGTACGAACTGGCCGTCATCGTCCAGGACGGGCTGCGGCGCATGATCGGCGAGCAGGAGAATATCTTCTATTACATCACCTGCATGAACGAGAACTACCCGCATCCGGCGATGCCGGCCGGCGTGGAGGACGGCATCCTGAAAGGGATGTATTTGCTGCAGGTAGGCAGCCAGGGCAAGATTCGCGCGCAACTGATGGGCTCGGGCACGATCCTGCGCGAGGTGATCGGCGCGGCGCAGCTGCTGTACAAGGACTTCGGCATCCCCGCGGACGTCTGGTCGGTGACGAGTTTCAATCAGCTGCGCCGCGACGCGCTCGAAGTGGAGCGATGGAATCAGCTTCACCCCGCGGAGAAGCCCCGCAAGTGCTACGTCGAGACCTGCCTCGCCGGGCGGCCGGGACCGTACGTGGCGGCGACCGATTACATGAAGATCATCCCCGATCAGATCCGACGCTGGGTGCCCGGCCGGTTCGTCTCGCTCGGCACCGACGGCTATGGCCGCTCCGACGGCCGCGCCGCGCTCCGCAAGCACTTCGAGGTCGATGCCCGCTTCATCGCGGTCACGGCGCTCAAGACACTGGCAGACGACGGGGCGCTCGATCAGAAGACGGTGGCCGAGGCAATCAAGGCCTACGGAATCGATCCGGACCGCCCCGATCCGGTGAAATTGTAGGCGCTGCGGTCCGTGGCTGCCGTCATCGACATCAAGGTACCGGATCTTGGCGACTTCCAGGACGTCGAGGTCATCGAAGTGCTCGTCGCGGCCGGCGACAGCGTCGAACGGGAAACCGGTCTCGTCACGCTCGAGACGGACAAGGCCGCGATGGACGTACCGTCGCCCGAGAACGGTGTCGTCGAATCGCTGGACGTCAAGGTCGGCGACAAGCTGAATTCCGGCGACGTGATCGGCAAGCTGCGCGTCGAGGTCAGCGATACGGTCGTCATTGCGCCGGCCATCCGGCACGAACCGAGCGGAGAGACGACGGTGTTGGCGTCGCCCGCGAAGAAAGGCGGCGAAGATTCCCGGTCCGGCGGGGTGCAGACGCTCGTCGTTCCCGACCTCGGCGATTTCTCGGACGTCGAGATCATCGAGGTGCACATCGCGAACGGAGACGACGTCGAGGTCGACGACCCATTGCTCACGCTCGAGACCGACAAGGCGGCGATGGACGTGCCGGCGGTTGTCGGCGGACGCATCGAATCCGTGCTCGTGCGCGTCGGCGACAAGGTGTCGGCGGGCGACTCGCTGGCCATCATCCAGGCCCGCGCGTCGCGTGCCGATGATTCGGCCGAAGCAGCAACCGACGCCGCGCCGAAAGAAGAGCCGAAGGGGCAGCCGGCCGAGCGCGATGCGTCGTCCCCGGCATCCGCCCGGCAGCCGAAACAGCAAGCCCCCGCAGCCGCTCCGTCGGCACCGAGAGAGTTGCCGCCGATCAACGAGGCGGGTTTCGCGCGCGCGCACGCGAGCCCGTCGGTTAGAAAACTCGCTCGCGAGCTCGGCGTCGATCTCGCGCAGGTCAGGGGCACCGGCCCGAAGAATCGCGTGCTGCACGACGACGTCAAGGCCTTCGTCAAGGCCATCCTGACGGGAGCCGCGGCGCCGGCGGCCGGCAGTGCATTGCCGAAGACGCCGAGCGTCGATTTCGCGAAATTCGGCGAGATCGAGACACAGCCGCTGACGCGCATCCAGAAGATCGCCGGGCCGCGGCTGCAGGCGAGCTGGATCAACCTGCCGCACGTCACGCAGCACGACCTGGCGGACATCACGGAGCTCGAGGCAAAGCGCCAGGAACTGAAAGGGCCGGCCAAGGAGCGGGGTATTTCGCTGACGCCGCTCGCGTTCATCATGAAGGCGGTCGTGGCGGCGTTGCGGGAGTTTCCCAAGGTCAATTCGTCGCTGTCGGAAGACGGCGAGAGCCTCGTGCTCAAGAAATACATCCACATGGGTTTCGCGGCCGACACCGAGCAGGGCCTGATGGTGCCCGTGATCCGAAATGCGGACAGGAAGGACGTCTATGAGCTCGCCACCGAGCTTGCGGAACTGTCGGCAGCGGCCCGCGACGGCAAGCTCAAGGCCGATCAGCTGCAGGGTGCGTCGTTCACGATCTCCAGCCTCGGCGGCATCGGTGGCACGGCATTCACGCCGATCGTCAACGCGCCGGAAGTCGCCATACTCGGCGTGTCGCGCTCGTCGATGCAGCCGGTGTGGAACGGCTCCGGGTTCGAGCCCCGCCTGATGCTGCCGTTGTCGCTGTCGTACGACCACCGGGTCATCGACGGTGCGGCCGCCG
>JBAUVS010000070.1:0-1957 GCA_049583345.1 Woeseiaceae bacterium | reverse complement strand
GCTGCGGGCCGACGACGCGGGCCGTGCGTCGCGGATCGACCTGTTGCACTTCCAGCTGCAGGAGCTCGACGCGCTCAACGCGACGCCGGGCGAACCGGCGGAACTGCAGTCGGAACGCCAGCGCCTGCGCCACAGCGGCGCACTGGCGGAAGGCGTATCGCGGGCACTCGCCGGCCTGACCGAAGACGACGACGCCAACGTCGTCGCCCTGCTCGCCGCCGCCGCCCGCTCGCTGGAAGCGCTGGTCGAATACGATGACAGCCTGTCTGCGGCGCTCGAGCTGATCGAGAGTGCCGGCATCCAGGCCGGCGAAGCCGGCGACGCCCTGCAGCGTTATGCCGAGACCATCGACACCGACCCCGTCCATCGCGACTGGGTCGAAGATCGCATCGCCGCCTACCTCGCCCTGGCGCGCAAGCATCGCGTGTCGCCGGACGAGCTGGCGGAGCACGCGTCGAAGTTGCGAGCCGAACTCGACGAGCTCGACCACGCCGAGGAACGCGGCAAGGAACTCGATGCCGAGCTCGCCGCGGCGCGTGCCGATTTCGACGGCCTGGCCGGCCGCCTGTCCGAAGCGCGCAGAGCGGCGGCAGTGGATTTTTCGGCCGCCGTGAGCGAGGCCATGAACGGCCTCGGTATGCCCGGCGGCGTATTCGCGATCCGCATCGAGCGGCGCGCGGCGGACGACCCGCGTGCATACGGCATCGACGACATCGAGTTCCTGATCAGCGCCAACCCCGGTCAGCCGCCCCTGCCGCTCTCGACAGTCGCCTCGGGCGGCGAATTATCCCGCATGAGCCTCGCCATCCAGGTCATCGCCAGCGACGGCAGCAGCATACCGACGATGATCTTCGACGAAGTCGACAGCGGGGTCGGCGGCCAGGTCGCGGAGATGGTCGGCCGCCGCCTGCATCAGCTCGGTGAGAGCCGACAGGTTTTCTGCGTCACCCACCTGCCGCAGGTAGCGGCGCTCGCCGATCAGCACCTGCGCGTCAGCAAGGTCAGCGACGGCAAGGCGACCCGCACCAACGTGGACGAACTCGGCCGGGACGAACGCATCGACGAGCTGGCGCGCATGCTGGGCGGGGTCGAGATCACGCAGAAGACGATCGAACACGCGGCCGAGATGCTGGCCGGTGCGGCACGCAGACGCGCCTGACTCAGGTCCTGGATTTCTTCCCGATCGGTTTCACGTACAGCACGAGGCTGTGATCGAGCAGCTCGTAGCCGTGCTTGGCCGCCATCTCACGCTGCAGGCGTTCGATCTCGTCGCTGAAGAACTCGACGACCTCGCCGGATTCCACGCACACCATGTGATCGTGATGGCCGCCGTCGTCCAGTTCGAACACCGAATGGCCGCCTTCGAAATTGTGCCGCGTCACGAGCCCGGCCGCCTCGAACTGGGTCAGCACCCGGTACACGGTCGCGAGCCCGATATCTTCGCCCGAATCGATCAACTCCTTGTACATGTCTTCGGCGCTGAGATGGCGATTCTTCGAATTCTCGAAGATCTCGAGGATCTTGAGGCGGGGCAGCGTGACCTTCAGACCCGCTTTGCGGAGTTCCTGGCGCTGTTCCATTGAGGGCTGTCTCCAGGGCGTGAATACGGCTGTCGTGCCGCCGGGCAAGAAGGTATGATGCGCGCCTATTATGACGCACTCGGCGACCTGGCTCTACCGTCGGTACCGTACGGTGCGACGAAACCCCGACCGCGAGCCACTGTCGAAATCGAACGCCCCATGCGCAAATTCACCGTCCTGGCAATCATCCTGACCAGCCTCGCCCTCGCGAGCGGCTGCGTGTATCGCGCCAACATCTCGCAGGGCAACCTGATCGACCAGAAGGATCTCGACAAGGTGACCGTCGGGATGACGCGCAACCAGGTGCGATTCCTGCTGGGCACTCCGATGATCGACGACCCGTTCCATGCGAATCGCTGGGACTACGTGTATTACCT
>JBAUVS010000069.1:0-2784 GCA_049583345.1 Woeseiaceae bacterium | reverse complement strand
TGCTCCCCGCTTGTTCTCGTTCTTTCGGGAGCCAGTATAAGCGTTGCCAGAGGCGGTAATGTCAAGTGCAGAGTATACGGTCTCCCTTCGTAATCGCCCCGGGTCGGGACGATGCGCCCGTTCACTGCGCCGCTGCCGCCGTATTGCACCGCATCGGTGTTCAGCACCTCGTCGAACGGGCATCCCTCGGGGACGCCCAGCAGGAAGTCGTTGCGCACGACCGGGGTGAAATTCGAGATACAGATGACGTAGCCTCCCGAGCGATCGCGGCGGATCCAGGACAGGATGCTGTTGTCGCGGTCGTCCCAGCGGATCCACTCGAAGCCTTCCGGCGCGAAGTCCACCTCGTGGAGCGCCGGCGTGTCCTTGTACAGCGCGTTGAGATCGCGGACGAGGTTCTGCACTCCCTTGTGCACCGGGTATTCGAGCAGGTGCCAGTCGAGCGAGCGGTCGTGATTCCATTCCTCGTAGGGCGCGATCTCGCTGCCCATGAACAACAACTTCTTGCCCGGATGCGCGTACATGCTGCCGAAGTAGGCGCGCAGGTTCGCGAACCGCTGCCACTCGTCGCCCGGCATGCGTCCGAGCAGCGAGCGCTTGCCGTGCACGACCTCGTCGTGCGACAGCGGCAGGACGAAGTTCTCGTGGAATGCGTAGACGAGTCCGAAGGTCATCTTGTCGTGGTGGAATTTGCGGTGCACCGGGTCCTCGGACATGTACTTCAGCGTGTCGTGCATCCAGCCCATGTTCCACTTGTAGGTAAAGCCGAGGCCGCCGGACTCGATCGGCCGGGACACGCCCGGCCACGCCGTGGATTCTTCGGCGAAGGAGACGGCGCCATGGACATGGATCTGGACGTTGAGCTTGCGCAGGAACTCGACGGCCTCGAGGTTCTCGTTGCCGCCGAATTCGTTCGGCACCCACTCGCCCTCGTTGCGGGAATAGTTCAGGTACAACATGGACGCCACGGCATCGACGCGGATGCCGTCGATGTGGAATTCCTCGACCCAGTACAGCGCACTGCCGATCAGGTAATTCACGACCTCGCGGCGCCCGAAGTTGAATACCATCGTGCCCCAGTCGGTGTGTTCGCCCTTGCGCGGATCCTCGTGTTCGTAGAGCGCGGTGCCGTCGAAACGGCGCAGGCCGTGCTCGTCACGGGGGAAGTGCGCCGGCACCCAGTCGACGATGATCGAAAGCCCCGCCCTGTGGCAGCGGTCGACCAGGTAACGGAAGTCGTCGGGCTCGCCGAAGCGCTGGGTCGGCGCGAACATGCCGATCGGCTGGTAGCCCCAGGAGCCGTCGAAGGGATGCTCGGATACGGGCAGGAATTCGATGTGCGTGAAGCCCATCTCCGCCACGTACTCGGCGAGTTCGTCGGCGAGTTCGCGGAAGTTCAGGTAGCGGTGGCCGTCGTCGCCCTTGCGGCGCCAGGAGCCGAGGTGCACCTCGTAGATGCTGACGGGTTTCGACAGGTCCGGCACCATGCTGCGGTGCCCCATCCACTCGCGGTCGTGCCAGTCGTAGTGGGTCGCGTACACGATGCTTGCGTTACCCGGTGGCGGTTCGTGGAAATTCGCGAAGGGGTCGGTCTTGAACGGCAGCAGATTGCCGCTTTTGTCCAGCAACTCGTATTTGTAGCGGGCACCGGCGCCGACGCCGGGGAGGAAGATTTCCCAGATGCCGTTGCCGGGGTGCAGGCGCATCACGTGGCGCCGGCCGTCCCAGTCGTTGAAGTCGCCGATGACGCTGACGCGCGACGCGTTCGGCGCCCAGACGGCGAAGCGGGTGCCGGACACACCGTCGATCTCGCGGATGTGCGAGCCGAGTTTCTGGTAGATCTTCAGATCCGAGCCCTCGCCGAGCAGGTACAGGTCCATATCGCCCAGCGTGGTCGGGAAGCGGTAGCAGTCCTCGACGTCGTAACTGACGCCGGCGTGGGTGGTGATCCGCAGCTTGTAGCGGCGCTTGCGCGGCGGCAGGACCGCGGCGAACAGGCCGTCCGGGTGGACGCGCTCCATGGCGGCGAGCCGGTTGCCGTCGCCGTCGATCAGATCGACCGATTGCGCCTGCGGCTGCAACGTGCGGACGATCCGGCGGGAGCCTTCCTTGTGCGGACCGAGCAGCGAGAACGGGTCGTAGTGCCGGCCCTTCGCGATCGCGGCGAAGGCATCGCGGTATTTCCTGGCGTCGCTCTCAAGATTCATACAGGTTCCCGATCGTCTGTTTCGCGGTCGTCGCCCAGTCGAAGCGCCGGGAGGCCGCGCGGATACACAGCGTTTGCCAGCGGTCCTGCTCGCCTTCCTTGAGTATCAGCGCCCGGTCGACCGCGGCCACGAACGCCTGCGCCTGCATCGGTGTCGATGCGCCGTCGAACACGAAGCCGGTGCGGCCGTCTTCGACCGTATCGCGCAGGCCGCCGACGCCGTGTACGACGCAGGGCTGCGCCGCGCGCATCGCCAGCATCTGGCTGATACCGCAGGGCTCGAAGGTGGAGGGCATCAGGAACAGGTCGCCGGCGCGGTACAGCGGCTCCGACAGCATCTCCGAGTAGCCGCACAGGAACAACAGGTTGCTGACCCGCTCGGCGACGGCGACCAGGCGGTCTTGCATGTTCGGGTCGCCATTGCCCAGCATGATCAGGACGCCCTGCTTGCCGAGCTGGTTGAGCAGGGCTTCGAGCGCGGTCTCGCCCGGTTCGGTCGGCTCGAGCATCAGGCTCACCTTCTGCGGCACGAAGCGGCCGATGCTGGTGAGGACGTGCCGCGGCCGCCGGCTCGGGAA
>JBAUVS010000068.1:0-9969 GCA_049583345.1 Woeseiaceae bacterium | reverse complement strand
GTCATGGGGCGTACCGCGCAGTTCATCTCCGATCTTGCCGATGTCGAACGAGTCGAAATCTTGCGGGGTCCCCAAGGTACCTTGTTCGGCAAAAATGCGTCCGCGGGTCTGATCAATATCACTACGAAGCGCCCAACCCAGGAGTTCGAGGCCCTGGCCAGTGCTTCCGGCACCGACGACGGCGGCTGGGGTGTCAATGCCATACTTTCCGGCCCGCTGTCAGACAGCGTGCGCGGCCGCATCGCCGCGTACGACAAGCAGTACGATGGATTTGCCAAGAATCTTTACACCGGCCACACGATAAATGGCGACGACAGCTGGGGCGTTCGTGCCAAGCTCGACATTGACCTTTCGGACACGGCGAATCTGCTGTTGATCGGTGACGTATCCGCGCAGGATCGCAACTGCTGCACTTTCTTCCTGGAAGATGCCGCGGGTGACCGTTTTCGCGAGTGGGACTACGCGCAATACGGCATCAATGTCAGTGGCAATGAACGCAACGACGTAACGCTGGATGCCGAGGATGGTTTCTCCAATACGGATACCTACGGCTTTTCCGCCGAAATCAACATCGATTTCGAGAAATTCGTACTGACGTCCATCACGGCCTATCGCAATTTCCAGCTGGAATCGAATCAGGGAATCGATGGTTTGCCGTATGCCGGCCCGGCTTATGGTCGTCTGATCTTCACCAGCAACGGCGCCTACCACGGTCTGTTCAAGGGCGGTAACCAGGAGCAGGACCAGTTCTCGGAGGAACTGCGCATTTCGACGACGGCCTGGGACGATGTCCGGCTAACAGCCGGCTTGTTCTACTGGGATCAGACAGTGGACCGGTACTTCGAGCGTCAGGCCTATTTGTGCGTCGCACCGCCCGCGGGGGACCTTACGCTGAGCCCGGACCCGTCGCTCACGCCGTGCGCCGCAGCTCTCAGTCCCGGCGGCTATTTCGAATCCACTGCGGATTTCACGAACTGGGCGCTGTTCGGCCAGGCCGAGTGGAATCTCGCGAAGCGATGGAGGCTTAATCTGGGGCTCCGATACACTCAGGACGACATCGCGGTCGACTTCAATCGTGTGACGATCCCGGGCCCCACAGTGCCGGCGTCCGATTCGGGCTCGAGTTCTACCAATGAATCAAACGTCTCCGGAAAGGTCTCGGTGCAGTTCGACGCGACCGACGAACTCATGCTGTACGCGTCCTTTGCCAAGGGCTACAAGGCGCCGGCATTCGACCTGATATTCGGGTCGACGGCCGAATCCATACAGGACCCGGTGCCGCCGGAGACCTCGGATGCCTGGGAAGCCGGATTGAAAGGGGAGCTGTTCGGCGACCGCATGCGGCTGGGGCTCACGGTGTTCCATACGAAATTCAACAATCTGCAGGGGCAGGCGACCGATCCGGATGTGCTTGCGTTCAGATTGACCAGTGCAGGTGTGGCAATCACACAAGGCGTGGAACTTGACCTCACCGCGAAGCCGGTTCCGAATCTGCTCATTAATGGCGGCATTTCATACACGGATGCCCACTTCGATGAGTACCCGAATGGACTGTGCTGGTTCGGTCAGACTGAGGCCGAAGGCTGCGTAGGCGGTTTCCAGGATCTTTCAGGGAAACAGGTTCCGAACGCACCGAAATGGAAATACTCGGTGCAAGGCCGCTACGACATCGATCTCGCCATGCCCTTCAACATGTTCCTCAGCGGTACCTGGCGCTGGCAGGATGAGAGTCCCGGCGAGCCGACCGAATGGCCGGACAGCTTTCACGACAGCTACGGGGTTCTCGACCTGGTAGTGGGTCTGGAAGCCGATAACGGGCGCTGGTCTGCACACTATTTTGTAAAGAACGTGTTGGACGACTTCTACGTGGATTTGAAAACCCAGTCGCCGAACAGCATCCGGATCAACCACTATCTGAGTCGTGACGCCGAGCGCTATATGGGCGCGGAGGTGACATTTCGCTTCGGCGAACTGTAATTCCCCCCGACATCGGGCGGAATCGTGCGGTTCAGTGCGGTTCCGCCCGGTGTAACCTGGTACTTGGTGGCCACATGAATCTCAAGCTAAGCTGCATCGCGCTGTCCCTCTTCGTCAGTTTCGCGTCTGGCTGTGCGCCGAAGAGCCGCGAAAATGCGAACGTTGACGACATGCCGGTTGCCAGCCCGGAAACCGGGCGCGACCTCAACGGCGACGGAGAGAGGGAACCCTACGAGGATCCGTCCGTGTCCGTCGCGCAGCGTACGGACGACCTGTTGTCACGCATGACGCTGACGCAGAAGATCCACTTCGTCAGCGGCACGGGCTGGTCGCCGGAAGGTCGCTCCAGAGACGACCAAAAAGTGCCCGGCGCGGCGGGATTCACGTATGCAATGAGCGATCTGGGTATTCCCTCGATTGTGCTCGCCGACGGCCCTGCAGGACTGCGGATACAGCCGACCAGGGACGGCGAGGACAAGACCTACTACGCCACCGCTTTCCCCGTGGCAACGCTGTTGGCATCCACCTGGGACGCCGACCTGATCCGAATCGTGGGCGCGGCGATGGGCGCCGAGGCGCGCGACTACGGCGTGGATGTCCTGTTGGCGCCCGGCATGAACATCCAGCGCAATCCGCGCGGTGGCAGGAATTTCGAATACTACTCGGAAGATCCGTATCTCAGCGGGCATATGGCCGCAGCCATGGTCAATGGCGTCGAATCCGCGGGTGTCGGCGCGACGCTCAAACACTACGTCGCCAATAATCAAGAGACCAATCGGTATCTCCTGGACACGATCGTGTCCGAACGGGCCCTTCGGGAGATCTACCTGCGGGGCTTTCAGATTGCGCTAAACGAGGCGCATCCGTGGGCGATCATGAGTTCCTACAACAAGGTCAACGGTACCCCTACCTCACAGAGCAAGGCTCTGCTGACGACGGTGCTCAGGAACGAATGGGGCTTCCAGGGTGTGGTCATGACGGACTGGTTCGCCAGCGAGGACCCGGTCGCACAGATGCAGGCGGGCAACGAATTGCTGATGCCCGGGACCGACAAGCAGACAGCCGTCCTCGAAGAAGCTGTCGAGAACGGCGAGCTTGATGAAGCCACGCTGGACCGAAACGTCCGCAACATCCTGAGCTTGATTCTGCGGGCACCGACCTTTGCAGGCTATCAGCACGACGACGCGCCGGACCTGAAAGCCCACGCCGATGTTGCCCGGGATGCCGCAGCGGAAGGCATCGTATTGCTCAAGAATGACGGCGGGACGTTGCCGTTGCCCTCTGACGTGAAGGTCATCGCCGCGTTCGGCGATACCTCATACGACTTCTTGTCCGGTGGCACCGGCAGCGGCGATGTCAATGAGGCCTATACCGTTTCTCTGGTTGCGGGGCTGAAGACGAGCGGTTACGTCGTCGATCCGGACCTGCAGAGCCGTTACGAGGCGTTCATCAGGCGAGAAAAAGCGAAGCAGCCGAAGAAGAAGTATTTTTTCGAACTGTTGCCGCGTTTGCCGGAGATGCCGGTATCCGAGACCCTGGTGAGCGGCAAAGCATCCGAGGCCGATATTGCGTTGATCACGATCGGCCGCAACTCCGGAGAATTCCAGGATCGTGCCGTCGAGGGCGACTTCTATCTGGTGGCCGACGAGAAAACGTTGATCCACGACGTTTCGGAAGCCTTTCATGCAAATGGCAAGAGGGTGGTGCTGATTCTCAATGTGGGAAACGTCGTGGAGACCGCCAGCTGGAGCGACGAGGTCGATGCGATCGTACTGCCCTGGCAGGGCGGTCAGGAGGCTGGCAATGCGCTGGTTGACGTTCTGACCGGCAAGGTCAATCCGTCAGGCAAGTTGCCGACCACCTTTCCCGTCGACTACGCCGAAGTGCCGTCTGCGGCCTACTTCCCCGGCGTGGAGACATCGGACAAACTCGTCGACTTGGGGGGAATTCTGAAGGCCAAACATGCTCGGGTCGAATACGCCGAGGGTATCTACGTCGGGTACCGTTACTATGACAGCTTCGGCGTCAAACCCGCGTACGAGTTCGGCTACGGACTCTCGTATGCTCATTTCAATTATGCGCCGGTTCGCCTGAATGCGGATGCCTTTGCCGGTTCCATCACCGCGACGGTGTCGGTGACCAATTCCGGGAAACCTGCCGGCAAAGAGGTCGTCCAGTTGTATCTCGCCGCGCCGGAAGCCGGCGGTCTGCGGAAGCCGGCCAGGGAGCTGAAAGGCTTTGCCAAGACAAAGGTTCTGGCTCCCGGCGAGTCGCAGGAAATTCAGTTCACTCTGAAACCAGCGGACCTCGCTTCATTTAATCCCGATCGGTCGGCCTGGATCGCAGATGCCGGTGTCTACAGCGTCGAAATCGGTGCATCTTCGCGGGATATCAGAACGACGGCCAAATTCAAACTCGACCACGAAATCGTCGTCGAGAAGACAAAAGCGGATCTGGCGCCGAAAACGGATCTCGAGGAAATCGCGACCCGGGCTCAGCCGCAGGTTGGGGAGTGACACCCATGATACGCAAGCTGCTTGTTTCATTGCTGCCGCTTCTACTCGGCCTTTCTCTTCCAGCACACGCCGCAGGCAAACCCAATATCGTCATCCTGTTCGCGGACGATCTGGGCTATGCTGACCTAGGCAGTTACGGCAACCCCTACATTCGGACGCCCAATCTGGATCGTCTGGCACGCGACGGCCAGCGGTGGACCGACTTTTACGTCGCTGCGCCCGTGTGTTCGCCGAGTCGCGGCGCGCTGCTCACGGGCCAGCTTTCCGTCCGGAGCGGTCTGTATGGCGAGAAACTGCACGTCATGTTTCCCAAAGACAGTCACGGCATCCCCAGGCGGTTCCTGACGCTGGCCGAGGCACTGAAGTCCGCAGGGTACCGGACCGGGATGTTCGGCAAATGGCATCTCGGCGATGCACCGGATAACTGGCCGACCCGGAACGGGTTCGATTACTGGTACGGAATCCCGTACTCCAACGACATGGACCGCGTCGGGGATATGGATATCGACAAGAAACTCAAACTTTTGACCGAAGGGCAATCGGCCGAGCTTTGGAAGGCATACCAGGAGACGATAAAACTCTTCTACAACCCGAAGAGCAAATACTGGAAAATCCCTCTGTATCGAAGCGAGAATGTCGACGGTAAATTCCGGGACGAGCTCGTAGAGCGTCCACTCGACCAGCCTACGCTTACGCGCAGGCTAACGGAGGAGGCCATCGGCTTCATCCGCAAGAACCACGATGGCCCCTTCCTCGTCTATCTGCCGTACAGCATGCCGCACCTCCCCGTGTTCGCGAGTGAGGATTTCGAGGGCAAGAGCCTGCGCGGCGCGTACGGCGATGCCGTCGAGGAGATCGACTGGAGCGTCGGACGTATTCGCACGACGCTCGAGGAACTCGGGCTTGCAGAGAATACGCTGGTCGTCTTTACGAGTGACAACGGTCCCTGGCAGGCGGTGTCCACGCTGAGGGCGGGCAGTGCCGGCGTACTGCGCGGCAACAAGGGCACGACCTGGGAAGGCGGTGTGCGCGAACCCGGCATCTTCTGGTGGCCGGGCAAGATTGAGCCGGCCGTCGTCAGCGACATCGGCTCGACGCTGGACCTTTATGCGACGGCACTAAGCCTCGCTGGGGTCTCCCTGCCGCCATCGACCGACGGTCTCGACCTCACTGACACGCTGCTCCACGGCGCGCCAGGGCCAAGGACCGAGCTGCCCTACTACCACAGAGGGCATTTGAAGGCCTACCGGAAAGGCAACTACAAAATCGTGTTCTTCGGAGGCGACAAGGCCGACCAGGAGCTGGAGAAACCCCAGCTTTACGATCTCCATCAGGACATTGCGGAACGTGAGGACCTCGCCGAATCCAGGCCGGATATTCTCGAGGACATGCTGGAAGCAGCAGCAAAGCAACGCGCGCAAGTCACCGTGGCGGAGCCGATTTTCGACATGCGGCTCGCCGAGTATCGTGCCGAAACGACTAACGAGTAGAGAACAATGTTGGATAGATGTCGCAGACTATCGCTGTTGGGTTTGTTGTGCGTGGCTTCCGTTGGTTGCGCCGCTGCCGCGGAACACATAGAGCCGCCACTCAACATGATCTTCATACTGGTCGACGATTTGCGTTACGACGGCATGGGCTTCCTGCAACCGGACGTGAAGACGCCGAACATCGACGCCCTGGCAGCCAGGGGCGTGTACTTCCCCAATTCTGTTGTGACGACCTCGCTGTGTTCTCCCAGCCGGGCGACGATACTCACGGGCGAGACTACGCGGAATCACGGCGTCGTCGACAACAACGACAGTTCTGAGGACGGCCTGATCTACTTTCCTTCTTATCTGCAGAAGGCGGGGTACCAGACCGCGTTCTTCGGCAAGTGGCACATGGGACAGAACTCCGATGCGCCGCGTCCGGGATTCGATCACTGGGTGAGTTTCAGGGGGCAGGGCAGCTACTATCCGACGGATTTCATTCCTCCCGAGCTACTTGCCAAAGGGGTGAGGAATATGCTCAACGTCGATGGCGAGCACGTACCCCAGGCGGGTTACATCACCGACGAACTCACCGACTATGTACTGGACTGGCTCAGGAACGGCCGCGATCAATCGAAGCCGTTCTTCCTGTATCTGAGCCACAAGGCAGTGCACTCCGAGGCGATTCCCCCCGACCGCTACAAAAACCAATACGCCAATACCGAATTCAAGCTTCCGGAAAGCGTCGCCAACACGCCCGAAAATTATCAGGGCAAGCCGATGTGGGTCTACAACCAGCGCAATAGCTGGCACGGCATCGACTTCTTTTACGCCAGCGACCGCAAGATGACCGACTACCTGAAGGATTACTACGGGGCGCTGTCGGCCGTTGACGACAGCCTCGGCAAGATCGTGGCCTATTTGCGAAAGAACGGTCTCGAAGACCGAACGATGATCGTTTTCTATAGTGACAACGGCTTCCTGATCGGCGATCACGGGCTGATCGACAAACGCAACGCATATCAAGGCTCCGTGTTGGTTCCCATGGTGGTTTCCGCGCCGGGCCATATGCCCGAAGGCGTCACGAATAGCACCCGCGTGCGCAATCTTGACCTCGCACCGACGTTCCTCGATGTCGCCGGCGTCGAGCCTCCGAAACAGTTCGAGGGAAAGAGTTTTTGGCCGGTCGCAACGGGGAAGTTGTCACGCGAACAGTGGGGCGAACCCGATTTCGTCTATGAGTACTACTGGGAGTGGACTTTCCCGATGACGCCGACGACGTTTGCCATCGAAAGGGGGCCTTACAAGTACATCCAGTATCACGGGATCTGGGATATCGAAGAACTCTACAATCTTGACGAGGACCCGGATGAAATGCACAACCTGATCGACGATCCTGAATATCTCGGCAAGGTCATCGAGCTGCGCAAGAGCCTGTATCAGGAGCTCACCAACAACGACGGCAAGCACATCGTACCGTTCCATGCCCGCACCGCGCCGGGCATGAATCTGCGCGACAAGAATGGCCCGAAAGCCGCACCGTTTCCGGACGACTGGAAGGTCGA
This sequence comes from Woeseiaceae bacterium, assembly GCA_049583345.1. Taxonomy (GTDB): domain Bacteria; phylum Pseudomonadota; class Gammaproteobacteria; order Steroidobacterales; family Woeseiaceae; genus UBA1847. The sequence goes on along the minus strand of JBAUVS010000068.1, from coordinate 2,439 downwards.
ACCGAACAGGCCCGACCGTTTCATGGGGATCTTCCCCGACACACCGCTCAAACAGAAACGCATGCAGGAAGGCAAGCCGTACTTCCCGTATATGGAGCGTATGAACGACAAAGCGGACGGAGACTAGGAGGCGGCAGCAATGAAAATGATGGTTCAGATCGCCTTCTTCCTGGTTCTGGCCGGCGCCGCTTGCGCCCGGCCCGCCGCCGATGCTGGCGTACCGGCGACGCGCCCAAATATCCTCTTGATCGTCGCCGAGGATATGAGCATGAAGGTCGGCGCGTTCGGGGACTCCGTGGCGCGCACTCCCTCGATCGATGCGCTTGCCGCCGACGGCATCCGATACACGAGAGCGTTCACCGTCGCGGGAGTGTGCGCACCCAGCCGCTCGGGCCTGATCACGGGGGTCTACCCGATCTCCATGGGCACGCAACAGATGCGCACCAGCCAGATGCAATACGAGGCGGTGCCGCCGCCGGACGTGAAGGCGTTTCCCGAGCTTCTGCGCCGCGCGGGTTACGTCACCGGCAACGTCGCCAAGACCGACTACCAGTTCGGCGATCCGTTCACGGTCTGGGACGAAAACGTCGGCAACTTCGTCGAGCCTCCCGATCTCGCCCTGTGGCGCAAGCTGCCGCAGGATCGGCCGTTCTTCGTCATGGTGAACCTGATGTCGACCCATGAGAGTTGGTTGGCTACGCCGGAGACCAAGGTTAGCGGCCCGTTCGCGGAGTCCATCCAGCGCCTGGCAACCAATCGCCTGAAACTGGTCGACAAGGTAACCGATCCCGAGGCCGTGACCGTACCGGCGTATTTTCCCGATACGCTTGCCGTACGCGCCTCGATCGCCCAGATGTACGACAACATCCACTATATGGATGGGCAGGTTGGGGAGATCCTGGCGAACCTCGAGGCGGACGGCCATGTCGATGACACGATTGTAATCTGGACCACGGACCATGGTGATGGCTTCCCGCGGGCCAAGCGCTCTGTCTACGACTCGGGCCTTCACGTGCCGATGGTGATCCGATTCCCGGACAGTCGGGGCCGAGGCACAATCGAGGACCGGCTCGTGTCCTTCATCGACCTGGCACCGACCATCCTCGACCTGGCCGGTGCGCCGGTCCCTCACTTCATCCAGGGTCGGGATTTCCTTACCGGCCCGGCGCGCCAATACGTGTACGGTGCTCGCGACCGCATGGACCACGTGCCCGACCGGGTGCGTGCTGTGCGCGGCAAACGTTATGAATACATTCGCAACTTCATGCCCGAGGTCCCGTACTTCCGGCCGCTGGCATTCCGGGACATGTTCCCGATTATGCAGGCGCTCTGGGCCGGGCATCAGGCGGGAACCCTGACGCCGGAGCAGGAGTTTTACTTCACCGCACCGCGTCCGAAGGAAGAACTCTACGACACGGCAAACGATCCCGACGAGGTCGAGAACCTCGCGGGAGATCCGAATCACGCGGAGGTTCTCGTGCGGCTGCGCATCGCGAAGGACAATTGGCTGAACGCAGTCGGCGATCGAAGCGAAGAGCCGGAAGAGGAGATGATCGAATCGATGTGGCCCGGTCGCGTGCAGCCCGTGACGGCTGCGCCCGAAGCGACGGCGTCCGTCGATGCGACCGGGACGCGGCGGGTGTCGCTGCGCTGCGAAACGCCCGGCGCCTCGATCGGCTACCGGATAGCGGGAAGTACCGCTGGCGAGCACTGGGACCTTTACGTCGAGCCTGTCATGCTCCCGGCGGATGCAACCCTGGAAGCGAAGGCCATCCGCTACGGCTACAAGGAAAGCGCGGTGACGACAGTGGAACCCGGCACCAACTGACGTCGCAAAGGTGAAGGATCGAAGTCCTTCTCGCCGAACCCGGACCGGATAGTCGCGGCGCTACTGATATCCTTTCGCCTGCAGACGGAACAGCTGCGCATAGGTGCCGTTCTCGGCGAGCAGACTCTCGTGGCTGCCGTGCTCGACGATCCTCCCCTCGTGCAGGACGACGATCTGATCGGCCGCGCGCACCGTGGAGAAGCGGTGCGAAATCAGGATCGTCATCTTGGTCTTGCTCTGCGCGCGGAACAGCTCGAACACGGCTGCCTCTGACGTGGCGTCCATCGCCGCCGTCGGCTCGTCCAGGACCAGGATGTCCGCGCCGCTGCGCATGAACGCCCGCGACAGCGCGACCCTCTGCCACTGACCGCCGGAGAGTTCGCGTCCGCCCTTGAACCAGCGGCCGAGTTGTGTCCGGTAGCCTTCGGGCATCGTATCGATAAACGGCGCAGCCATGCCGGTATGCGCGGCCTGCATCTGGCGATCTTCGTCGTCCATGTGGCGTACGTCCCCGGCACCGATGTTCTCACCCACGGTGAACTGATAGCGGCCGAAATCCTGGAAGATGACCCCGATTCGCTGCCGAAGGGCCTCCACGTCCCATTCCTTCA
>JBAUVS010000067.1:0-3492 GCA_049583345.1 Woeseiaceae bacterium | reverse complement strand
CCCCCGTGCTGTTCGGCACGGGACTCGGTACCGCCTTTTTCATGTTGAGGGCTTTTTCCGGCGATGACCGGAACTCGATGCTGCGCACGTCAGAGAGCGTCGTTATCGCGGACTGGATATTCACGACGCCGGCGGTGGCAGTGCAATTTGCCACCGGGCTGTGGTTGACCAGGTCGCTCGGCATCGCATGGCATTCGGTATGGTTCGTCATCGTGATCGTCTTGTTCGCGGTCGTGGGAGCGTGCTGGCTACCGGTAGTGTGGATCCAGGTCCGCGTGCGGGACATGCTGCGTGACGGCGCCAGCGCGGCGGACTGCAGTCGTCTGATGCGGATCTGGATCGCACTCGGCGTGCCGGCTTTCCTGAGTGTCGTGCTGATTTTCATTCTGATGGTCTACAAGCCGTGGCTGGGCCGGGCGCTATGATCGCCTTCAACGTCCTTGGCCGGTCCGTCTGCTAAGCTGGTACAGGCATGGCGAAGAAAGTCTTCAGATCCAAGGTGGACGGCTGGTTTCGGGTCGTCGTTTTCCTCGTGATCGCGGCGGAATTCGCGGTAATCGCCGGCGCCGCGGTCAGCGTGCCTGATCCACTCGTCACGACGGGTATCATCCTCGGCAGCCTGGCAGTCGTCGCCCTGTTGCTGTCCGTGCTCCTCAACACGAGTTACACCGTGGATCGAGGCGTGCTCAAGGCGCGGTCAGGGCCGCTGTGCTGGAAAGTGCCGTTGGATCAGATACAGTCGGTGGAAATGACGCGCAGCGCATTGTCATCTCCGGCCCTGTCTCTCGACCGGTTACGGATCCGTTACGGCAAGGGGCGATTCATACTGGTGTCGCCGGCCGACAAGTCCGGTTTCCTGCGGGCGATCGGTCAGGGCGATGCAAAGGCTGCGGCGCCGACCAGCGGGGTGCAGCGACGATGAGCGGCGAGTATCCGACAGATTGGCGCGAGTTGCGCGAGTTCGCCGCCGTCGATCTCACCCGGTCGTTCGCCCTGTCCTGGGAGATCCACTCCGACGCCTTGCTCATCGACATCGATGTGCTGCTGACGCCGGAACATCCCTTCTACGAGACGCCGCGTCCGAAAGAGAAGGTGTGCATACGCCCGGCCGTCATCGAATTTCCTTTCTGCGAACGGGTTGCGTCCGACGACGCTCCGGCGGCGACGAAGCCGTCCGCCGCCGTAAAGAAGCTGAAGAATGGGGCGATCACGGGACTGCGACAGCTGGGCGACGGCCGATACGAAATCAGCGGCGCGTTCGGCGCCGTCCTGATCGAGGCGGAACGGCCGCTCCTTCGGCTCAAAGGCCCTTAGAACCCACATAACCGACACGGAGTAAGTCCATGCATGTGCAGATCGATCATCCCTGCGTGCAACATAAGTTAGCGATCATTCGTAACGTCGACACCGGGCACAAGCGATTCCGCGAGCTGGCAACCGAGATCACCGAGTTTCTCTGCTACGAGGCGCTGAAGAACATCAGGACCCGGGAAGTCGAAGTGCAGACACCGATGTCGATGGCGAAGTGCCGCAAGATCGACACCGACATCGTCGTCGTTCCGATCCTTCGCGCCGGCGTCGGCATGCTCGAAGGTATCCTCGAACTCGTGCCGACGGCGCGGGTCGGCTTCGTCGGCCTTTACCGTGACGAAGAAACCAAACGTCCGGTGAGCTATTACGATCGCTTCCCGCCACAGACCGACGGCGGCACCTGCATCGTCATCGATCCGATGCTGGCGACCGGCGGCTCGATGGTCGCGGCGATCGATCTGCTGAAAAAGACCGGTGCCGGGCAGATCGTCGTCATCTGTATCGTGACCTGTCGCGAGGGTCTGGCGCTCATGGAAGAGCGTCATCCGGACGTCCATGTCTACACCGCGGCGATTGACGATTATCTCAATGAAAACAAATATATAGTTCCCGGTCTCGGCGACGCGGGAGACCGGCTTTTCGGCACGTCGCACTGACGCCGTCTGGAGCATTGCCAACGTGTCCGGGGTATCATCGGCGGGCATGCTGCCGATGGGGGCTGCGATGGCGTACGTCAAGACGAGAAGAAATGACGCCAGCGTGACGGCGTACCTGAAATCGATCGAGGACAGAGCCAGGCGCGCAGACGCGAAGCGGATCGCGTCCATGATGCGCAAGGCGACGGGCGCGACACCGCGGATGTGGGGCTCGAGTATCGTCGGCTTCGGCTCATATCACTACCGATACGAGAGCGGACGAGAGGGCGAGTGGATGCTCACCGGCTTCTCCGCGCGCAAGCAGAGTCTCGTCGTCTATGTCATGCCCGGTTTCAGGACGTTCACCGCTCTCATGAAACGACTGGGCCACTACAAGACAGGCAAATCCTGCCTTTACATAAAGTCACTCGACGACGTCGACTCGAAAATTCTGCAGACGATCATAGATCGTTCCGTCAAACTGATGCGCAAGCGCTACGAAACGGAGTGAACGGCGTATGACTGACACGATCCGCTCGAAACGCCTGGAAGGCACGACGTTGATCATCGAGACCTCGTCGGGGACGGAGACATACGATGCGCAATTCCTGGTCGCGGCGATGCTGATTTTCATTGCGCGCGGCAGCGGATCGATCCATCCCGATGAATCGGCGAAGATGATCGACCTGATCGAGGAGCATTTCCATTTGCAGGGAGCGCAATCTCTCGAGCTCCTGACGCGTGCGATGAGCGAGCTGGCAGAGAAGCCGGAGCTGGGCGCGATGCTTTCCGATCTGGGTCCCACCCTGTCCGACGCCGAGAAGGAGGAGATCACACTGATGGCGCTCAAGGTGATCGCGGCCGATGGCCGCCGCGAGGTGGCGGAGATGGAGAAATTCAATCAGGCCGTCGAGGCGATCGGGGTATCGCCGGAGACGGTGCACCGCGCCTTCGACCGTTACTTCTCGGAGACCATGCCGGGCGGATGACGCGCTGATGATGGCCGACGTATTGCGTTCGAACGACTGGGTGCTGAAGATCGCAGCACCGGCGGATGTCGATGCGATGATGCTCTGGTTCGGCGGCAAGGCCGACGTCGTAATCTGGGGCGGACCGTCGTTCCGATACCCGTTCACGCGGCGCAGTTTCCGCAAGGACATCTACTGGGGACGGATGGCGAGTTACAGCCTGTTCGATCCCGGCGGCCGGTTCACGGCCTTCGGCCAGCTCTACGTGCGCTCGGGGCGCATCAATCTGGCGCGGCTCGTTGTGGATCCGGCCCTGCGCAGCCGCGGCATCGGCAAGCGGCTGGTCGAGCTGCTGATGCGGGCCGGCGCGGCGCGATTCCCGTGTGACGAATTTTCGCTATTCGTCTTCCGGGACAATGCGCGAGCCTGCCGCTGTTACGAAGCGATGGGGTTCGTCATCGACGACTACCCGCACGACATGCCGCACGCAGATGTCTGCTACTATCTGACGCGACCCGTCCACGAACCCGGAGCGAAACCGTGCACCGCAGCCGCCTCGCAGGCGTGAGCATCGATTG
>JBAUVS010000066.1:0-1799 GCA_049583345.1 Woeseiaceae bacterium | reverse complement strand
ATACTACAACGAGGCTCGCACTCACCTTTCTATGAACAAGGACACACCTTTGGAACGTCCCGTTCAGAAAATCGATCAAGGGGAAATAGTCGAAATCAGGCAAGTCGGCGGCCTGCACCACCAGTACGTTCGCAGGGCTGCCTAGTCACTCTTCCCGGATTGATAAACGGGAACGACAGCGGCTTGATTGCCTTCCCGGATCAATAAACGGGAATGACAACCGAATCAATGGAACGTTTGAGCTCTTGCCAGGTCTTCCCAACATTCTCGACCAAGAGCCTCCAGGACTACTGCCGGGCTGGAACAGGTTATTGCCGGACAATATGTTCTCCAACTAGTAGCTTTGGACGAGTGTGAAAAACGCTCTAACCAGAATGCGGGCAATATGTATAAGAGAGGTGCGCTACGATCAGTCGTTCACAGCCTCGGAGCTCTGGTTGTGCTTACCGGTTGCAGTGTAAATAGCGTTGACTATTACTACTTGTTGCTTGAAGGTGATGATCTAACGGTTGAGAAACAAGGACAAGTGCATGGAGATGGATCTCAAGCTCTCTACTTTCGCAACGAAAAAGACATGCCTTTGGCTTATTCGATCCACCGAGAACGCTACGACATCTCCGTAGTTCTGCCCACAGACTCGTATCATGCGCTACTGTACTTTTCCGCACGAGATGCGTCGGGAAACCACCTATACGTCGGTGGACGGGAAAATGACCAATGCACCTACCTCACTGCATCTCACATCTATGAGACCCTGGGCAACGACGAGGCCACAAGTAGATTGGGCTTGTACTGGGTTGCCGCGACAAGTCCACTGTGCGAAGTTGTTGGCCTTCATATTGACCACTCGATTCCCCTTCAGATACTTGTCAGGGATGGGCAAGGAAACCTACTGGGGACAGAAGAATTGACATATCGCGTCATGCCAAATGGCAGCTATTGGGCTGTCACTTGGTTGTAGCCTAGTTGTCGAATAGAAACTAAACCACCCCGAGTCTCTCAGAGGCTTCTTTCATTGCGTTGGTCTATCCAGGCCTGGCTACGAAATCGTTCGACCAAGCTCTTTCTTTGAGACGCCGAGTGCAAGAAGCGATTTCATGAGCAAATCGATCGAAACGGTGGGATCACCAGCTTCCATCTTTGCCACACGTGATTGACTCGATTCGATGGCTTTTGCGAGTTGGGCCTGTGTGAGCTTTCTCCGAATTCTCCGCTCCCTGAGTTTCTCACTCAGGGCCAGCTTCATTTCAATATAGGCGGACTCCTCAGCGGAGAGATCCAGGAATTCGGCAACTGTTCCGACCTTCCAGCCCTTCTTCGCCAATTTCGCCTTTTTGCCCTTATCCATTGTCATACTCTCGCAATCTCTGTTTGCAGATCTCGATGATGGCCTTTGGCGTCTTTCCCGTCTTCTTCGAGAACACTTCGGCTATCACTATTGCGTCAGCATCGACACGATAGACGATCCGCCAGCTCACCCTCCCATCCGGAATACGCAGCTCGTGGCACCTCTTGCCAATCGATGGCATAGGCCGCGAATGGGGCATCGCGATCTTGTCTCCGCGTTGCAGCAGCCTCAGCATGTATCCGGCCTCGAGTCTCGCCAGCCTGGAGAACGGGGGCGTCTTGATCTCGCCGCGCATCCATACAAGCGGCTTATCGTTCGGACTCATGGTAGATAGAAGTATATGTCATAAATGACATACTGTAAACTCTGCTCGATGTCACACTTTTGTCACAGTACGAATGTGATCCAACGTGATATTGCGTGATGGAACGTGACCCGGAGTGATCCTACG
>JBAUVS010000065.1:0-18834 GCA_049583345.1 Woeseiaceae bacterium | reverse complement strand
GCCCGGGTTGCACAGATCAGTCGAAGTTCTTGTGGAACGTGATTCCATAAGTTGCGGGTTCGCCGGGATACGAGAGCATCTTGTCTTCCGCCACCGGCACGTCGAACGAACCGTAATAATAGTGTTCGTCCGTGATGTTACGGCCCCACAGCGTGAGCGTCGAGGCGATCCGCTCGAAGTTGAAACCGACGCGTGCATTGACGAGGTTGATGTTGCCCTGCCGCGTGAGCGGATCGTTGTCACCGTCCGTGGTCTGCTCGGACGCGTGGCTGAATTCCAGTCGCGCGAACATCGTCGTGCTGCTGCCCAGCTGGAAGTCCTGGGTGAGCGCCAGGAACGCGCGGTCCACCGGGTTGTAGGGGATGTCCTCGCCGGAGCGCGAACAGCTCTGCGGCAGGTTGTTGGGATCGACCGGGCCCGGACAGCCGGGGTCGCCCATGCCTTCCCAGATGCCGTATTGCCTTACCCAGGTATCCCATGCCGTGCCGGCCTGGAAGGTGTTGTACTTGCCGTCGTTGTGCGCGAACCAGGCTTCGACCTGCGTCGTATCGGTCGGCCGCCACAGGAGTTCGAGTTCGGCGCCCTTCACGGTCAGGTCGCCGGCGTTCTGTAGGTTGAAGCCCGTGCCCGTGAAGGAGTTGGCCTGGAAATCGTCGAAGTCGGTCTTGTACAGCGTCAGCACCACCTGCAACGGCCCGTACTGGCCCTTGAGGCCGGCCTCGATGGACTTCGACGTCTCCGGACCGAAAGTCTGGTCGAACGCGATGTTGATGCGGTCCGTATTCGTGCCGCCCGCCTTGTAGCCGGTCGCGTACGATGCATACAACATCGTCGAATCGCTCGGGAAATAGCTCAGTTTCAGCGTGCCCGTCGTGCGGCCGTCGCTGATGGATTCCTTGACGTTGGGCCGCGGCGCGAACGGGTCGAACAGGTACATGCCCCAGGCGACGTTCGGTTCGGTCACCGGCGCGACGTCGCCGGCGACGATGCCGTCGAGGCTGCCGAACTGTCCGCCCGTCTGCAGGAAGGCACCGGCCTCGCTCAGCGCCACGCAGATCGCGCCGCCGACGAAGCTCGTGCCGGTCGGGTCGTTCGGATCAGCCGCACAGGGCCTGAGGTCCGGCGGCGGTCCGTTGGCCGTCTGCGTGTAATTCGCATCGATATCCTTCTTCTCGTCGGTGTATCTCGCGCCGAGGGACACCGTGAACTGGTCGCTGATCCGGTAGTCGACCTGGCCGAACACGGCATAGCTCGAATGGTCCTGTGACACCTTGTCGGTCGCCACGACGCCGGCCGGGAACGGATCGGTCGCCGGATTGAGCAGGGCACCGAGCCCGGCCTGTCCCAACCCTGCATCGACCGCGTTGACATTGTCGATGAGCGTCTGCAACGACGGCTGCAGGGTCGTGATGTAGGCGTTCAGGAAAGCGCCGCCGCTGGTCTGCGTCATGCTGTCGATCGTCTGGCCGAAATAATAGGCGCCGGCGACCCAGGAGCTGCGATCGCCGAAGTCGCCGGTGAACTGGAATTCCTGCGAAAACGACGACTGACTGGCGTCATTGACGCGGCCGATCAGGTCGACGTTGGAGAAGTCGGCATCGATCGCGTCCGTCGTGTCGAAGCCGCGCAGCGCGGTGATCGACTTCAGCGTTACCGAGTCGCTCAGGCGCTTGTTGATTTCGAGGGAGAGGCCCTTGTCGGTGTTCTCGGACTTGGGCGCCTTGTTGACGGCCGTCGTGTAGTCGTTGAAATGCGCATCGGGAATAATCGTGCCCGGATAGGCGGCAAAGGCGTCGAGCAACGGCTGCGGATACGGGTAGGTCGCGAACACCGTGCCGCCGAGACCCACGATCGCCGCTTCGGAACCCGGGGTGATGGTCGCGGGGTTTGCGAGGCTGCCCTTGTAGTACAGGCTGTCGACGCGGGTTATCGCGACGCAACAGGTCTCGTCGATCTTGGACCAGTCGGCGATCACGCGCAGGTTGAAGTCGTCCGTCGGTTCGTTCACCGCGAGCTGCAGGCGGGCACCCTCGCGATCGCGGTCGTTGTAGAGATCCTTGCCGAGCACGAGATCGTCCGCGATGCCGTCGCGCTGGGTGGCGTAGATGGTGCCGCGCAAGGCGATGCTGTCGGTCAGCGGGATGTTCGCGGCGGCACTGATCTTCGCGAGGTTGTAGTTGCCGTAGCTGACATCGACGAACGCGTCGCGTTCCTGGCTCGGGCGCACCGTACGGATGGAGATGGCGCCGGCCGCCGTGTTCTTTCCGAACAGCGTGCCCTGCGGGCCGCGGAGTACTTCGACCGCTTCGACGTCGATGAGATCGTTGATCATCGAGCTCTGGCGCGAACGGTAGACGCCGTCCACGTACAGGCCGACCGAGGATTCGACACCGAAGTTGTTGGACGTGCTGCCGACACCGCGGATGCTGAAGTTGGACGTGGTCGTCGTCTGGCTGCGGCCGACGAGCAGGGCCGGCACGTTCTGCTGCAGGTCCCAGACGTCCTTGATACCGGCTGCCTGGATCTGGGCGCCGGACAGGCTGCTGACCGCGACGGGGACGTCGAGGATGTTCTCGGCACGCCGCGTCGCCAGGACCACGATCTCCTCGAATACCTCTTTCTTCTGCTGCTTTTCCTGCGCGGTTGCCGGATGACTGACGATCAGTCCGCCGATCGCAAGTACGACCAGCGAGTTAAGTCGCGCCACCCGGGTCGCGACGGATTGCAGGTTCTTGTTCATTTTCCCCCCTGACACGGAAACGGAACGATGCGTCGATTTGGCCGCTAGGATATCACGTATTGCGCGCTATCAAGCCTCCATACGATGGCCCCGGGCGCAGCTAGTTGATTGGCTCAGCAGGAGTTTCTGGTAAATTACCCGGACGGTCGGCCGGACGAGGAACGCAGCCATGCAAGGCCTGATGATGGACGTGCCATTGTTGATTTCGTCAATCGCCGAACACGCCGCGACCAACCACGGCACGCGGGAAATCGTATCGATCACGCATGACAATCCGCGGCATCGCTATACGGTCTCGGAATGTATCGGCCGGGCCAAAAAGCTCGCCGCTGCCCTGCAGCGGCTCGGTCTCGCCGCGGGCGATCGGGTCGGGACGCTGGCCTGGAACGACTACCGGCATCTCGAAGCCTACTACGGCATCAGCGGAGCAGGCTATGTCTGCCACACGATCAATCCCAGGCTCTTCCCGCCGCAGATCGCGTACATCATCAATCATGCCCGCGATCGCTGGATCCTGCTGGATCCCCTGTTCGTGCCTCTCCTGGAATCGATCGCCGCCGAGATCCCGGACGTCGAAGGCTTCGTGATCCTGACCGATACGGCCCACATGCCGCAGACCACGCTCGCAAACGCCGTCAGCTACGAAGCACTGATCGCCGGCGAGAGCGAGGATTTCGTCTGGCCCGAACTCGATGAACGGACGGCCTCGGCCCTGTGTTACACGTCCGGCACGACGGGTGATCCGAAGGGCGTCCTCTATGATCACCGGTCGACCGTCCTGCACGCCTACGCCTCGGTCGCTCCGGACGTCATCGGCCTGTCGAGCCGGGACTGCGTGCTGCCCGTGGTTCCCCTGTTCCATGTGAATGCCTGGGGAATCCCTTACTCGGCGTTTATCGTCGGTGCGAAACTGGTGCTGCCAGGCCCGAAGATGGGCGACGGAGCGTCACTCTTCGCGCTCCTCGACGAGGAAGCCGTGACCCTGGCGCTGGGTGTGCCGACGGTGTGGCTGGGCCTGCTGAATTACCTGGAAGCGGCGGGCAAGCGGCTCGACAAGCTCGAACGCACGGTCATCGGCGGCGCGGCCGTGCCCCGGTCCATGATCCAGGCGTTCCGCGACAGGCACGGCGTCGAGGTACGGCAGGGCTGGGGGATGACGGAGACGAGCCCGCTGGGGACGCTCAATTCGCTCAAGGCGGGGCTGGAGTCGCTCTCGGACGAGCAGCAGCTCGACCTGGCCACCAAGGCCGGACGGGGGATCTTCGGCGTGCAGTTGCGTATCGTCGGCGACGACGGCTGCGTGTTGCCCCGCGACGGTATTACCGCAGGCGCATTGCAGATCCGCGGCCCGTGGGTCTGTTCCGATTACTTCAGACTGGACGGCGGCGCCGGCACGCACACCGACGATGGCTGGTTCGGGACGGGAGATGTTGCGACCATCGATCCGGAAGGGTATGTGACCATCACCGACCGGACCAAGGACGTCATCAAGTCCGGCGGCGAGTGGATCAGCTCGATCGACCTCGAGAACACGGCCATGGGCCATCCGGCGGTCGCCGAAGCGGCGGTCATCGGCGTACCGCACCCGAAATGGACCGAGCGCCCGTTGCTGGTCGCCGTCGTCAGGGACGGCGCCGAACTCGGCAGGGACGAACTGCTCGGCTATTTCGACGGCAAGGTGGCTACCTGGTGGAAGCCCAACGATGTGGTTTTCGTCGACGAACTCCCGCATACCGCGACCGGCAAGGTCAGGAAAATTGAATTGCGCAGACAATTCGCGGACTATCGGCTACGCGATTGACGGCGGGAAGCCGTCGCCAGGGCCTGTTGACATTTAGGGAAACGCTGATTAATTCGAAAACGATCCGTCATTGCGAGCGAAGCGAAGTAATCCAGTGTTTGAGATCGGCGGCCTGTGGATTGCCGCGTCGCTTCGCTCCTCGCAAGGACGAATTAATCAGAGTTTCCCCGGCCGGTCGCGGCGGCGTTGGCTATTTTTTCGGCAGACCCTGATCCGTTTGGGAGCTTGAGAATGGATGAACCCCTTCGCCTGTATGGCATGAAGGCTCTGGTAACGAGTGCGGCGACCGGGATCGGCGAAGCCGTGGCGCGCACTCTGGCCAAGCACGGCGCCGCCGTGCTCGCCGTCGACGAAGCGAACAGCGGCGTCGAGCGCCACTTCGCCTCCGTCAAAGGCGTGGACGGATTCGCGGCCGGTCTCCGGGACGCGACACGGATGCCTGCCCTGATCGAGGAGGCCGTCGGGCGGCTCGGCGCGCTCGATATTCTCGTCAACGAATTTTCACTGGATCCTCCGGCCCCCCTGGCGGAAGGCGACTCGGCCCTCGATCTGCTGCTCGAGACGCGCGCCAACCTGGTCATGTCGATCTGCCGCTCGGCGCTCGCACAGCTGCAAAAGAGCCCGGCGGGTCGCATAGTCAACATGGGATTCCTGCGCAGCATCTTCGCTGCCGATGCCGGCGCCGCGTTCGTCCGCGCGGAGCAGGACCTGGCTGCCCTGACGCGTGCGCTGGCGGCCGAGACCGGCAAGTTCGGGATCACGGCCAACTACGTACAGCCCGGCGCGATCATGACACCGGGCAGCCGGGAGGTGTTCCGCAAGAACAAGCCGCTGCGTGATTTCTGTATCGAAGGGTCGGCGGCGCATCGTCTGGGCGAGCCGGTCGACGTCGCCAAGGTCGTGCTGTTCCTCGCGAGCGACGATGCCGTTTTCGTGTCGGGTACGGGCGTGACGGTCGACGGCGGCCGCAGCACGGCCTGACCCGGTGCATCCGGTACTCGAAGACCTCATCACCCTGCTCGAGCTGGAGCGCGTCGAGGACAACATCTTTCGCGGCGACAGCCGCGACATCGGCAGCGCGCAGGTATTCGGCGGCCAGGTGCTGGGACAGGCGCTGTCCGCCGCGCAGCACACCGTGGAAGAGCGCCATGCACACTCGCTGCACGCCTATTTCCTGCGCCGCGGCGATATGGCCGCGCCGATCATCTACGAAGTCGATCGTGCCCGGGACGGCGGCAGTTTCTCGACCCGCCGCGTCGTTGCGATCCAGCACGGACGGCCCATCTTCAACATGGCCGCCTCGTTCCAGATCGACGAGCCGGGCATCGAACACCAGTCGCCGATGCCGGACGTGCCGCCGCCGGAGGACCTGCAGGACATCGCGGACGTGGCCCGGGACTTGCTGCAGGTGCTGCCGGAGAAGATGCGCCGTTTCCTGACCGACAAGCGGCCGTTCGAGTTCCGCCCCGTCGAACCGATGAACTTCCTCGAGCCGAAGCCGCGGCCGCCGATCAAGAACGTCTGGATTCGTGCCGTCGACCGGATCCCGGACGACCAGACGCTGCACAAGAGCCTTTTGGCTTACGTTTCCGACTACGAACTGCTGGGCACGGCGACGCTGCCACACGGACTGGCGTTCGGCCGCGGCAATGTCATCATGGCGAGCCTCGACCATGCGCTCTGGTTCCATCGCGAGGTCCGCATCGACGACTGGCTGCTCTATTCGATGGACAGTCCGAGCGCCCAGGGCGCGCGCGGCCTCGCCAGGGGCCAGATGTTCGCGGCGGATGGCCGCCTGGTCGCGTCGACCGCCCAGGAAGGCCTCGTGCGGGTCATTTCGACCCCTCGCGAGAGCGATCGGACCGATCCGCGCCTGCAGGGGTGAGGGATCGGACGCTCGCTGACGACGCGGGTTTGCCGCGTTCGAATATGCGAAAAATGCGATGGTCAATTAGACCGATCGCCAAATAATGCGATGGTCAAAAAACCGTCACTTGTGCATTGCGCGCGCTGGCATTATGTTTAGGCAACAAGACTGATTCACAAGAAGAAACGGGCGTTGTACGCCCGAGAGGTCGAGCGATGTTGCGCTACCAGTCGCGCCGGCACCAACGACTGATGGACGAATCGGAACGCGCGCTGTCGGACGAGGCAGAGTACGGGCGTCGCCGTGAGAGCCGTATCGCCAGGGATATCATCGGCGATTCGCGGAATTTTCGCCTGTGGGAGTCCCGCCACGCCGACCTGATCCTGCCGCTGTCGGAACAGAGCCGCCGTGTGCCGCAGATTTTCGCGCTGCGCGATCTCGAAATACGGCTCCTGCACAAGCGCGCATTGATCCGCCACATCCGTTTTCACGGCCTCGTCGGCGAGGAGCGGGACAGGCTGTTCTCGGTGTTTTACGGCCCGCGCGAGACGACCAATGCCATCCTGGCCGAGCATCGCCAATACACGCTCGCGGTGTCGAGTCGCGTCTCGGCCGACCATCTCATCGGTGTCATGGAGGATTCGGTGAGCTTCTCGCTCCTGCGGGAATACGAACGCGTCTACACCGAGTACTTCGAACTGTACTGCTTCATCGTCGGTTGTGACGACGAGGAAACGGTCGAGGCCGCGAAGCCGCTGATGCTCGATCTGCGGCGACGCGCGTTCGACCTCATCAAGCGCATCCATACCGAGAAGCCGGCAGGCAACAGCTCGAGTATCGAGCGGCAGGCGCTGCTGGCGCGCAGCGGCAGGTATCCTGTCCGGAACTATATGGTGGGGTAGGCGCCCGGCGGGCTACTTCGCCCTGGCCTGGGCGGCGACGGCGGCAGCGGCCCTGGCCACGGCGTCCGGATCGCCCAGGAAGCGCCGCGAGACCGGCTTCAGGTCGTCGTCGAGTTCATAGTCCATCGGGATGCCGGTCGGGATATTGAAGCCGACGATTTCCTCGTCCGACATCCCGTCCAGCATCTTGACCATCGCGCGCAGGCTGTTGCCGTGGGCGGCGACCAGCACGTCCTTACCCTCGCGCAGCGCCGGCACGATGCGCTCCTCCCAGCAGGGTCTCACGCGATCGAGGGTCGTCGCCAGCGACTCTGTGGCCGGCAGGCCCGCTACGCCGGCATACCGCGGATCGTGCGCCGGGTGGCGTTCGTCGTCGGGATCGAGTGGCGGGGGCGGCACGTCATAACTGCGGCGCCACGCGAGCACCTGCTCATCGCCGAATTTTGCGGCGGTCTCTGCCTTGTTGAGGCCCTGCAGCGCGCCGTAATGACGCTCGTTCAGGCGCCAGTCGCGGATGACCGGGATCCACATGCGGTCCATTTCGTCGAGCATGATCCAAAGGGTCCGGATCGCACGCTTGAGCACCGAGGTGAAGGCCAGGTCGAACTCGTATCCCATTTCGAGCAACAATCGGCCGGCATCGACCGCTTCCCGGCACCCTTTCTCGGTCAGGTCGACATCCGTCCAGCCGGTGAACAGGTTCTTGAGGTTCCACTCGCTCTCGCCGTGACGACACAATACGAGCTTGCCCGCCATGATTTCTCCCGGGTTTGTCGGTGTTCAGATCGCAATCAGCTCGCGCAACTCGCGCGCGGCGACCGACAGGGTAGCAAAATCGATGTCGCGGCGTAGCTTCATCTCTTCGATCATGTGCGTGAAACGCTGCACTTTCTCGCTGCGGTCTGCGAGCCACTTGTCGATTGCCGCATCCACTGTCTGGCGGCTTCGCGAGCGAAGAATCTGTTCGGCCAGGTCGCGGCGCATCCAGAAGAATTCGTCGCGGAGTTTGCCGCGCGCAATAGCCTGCCAGCGGTCCGAATACCGGAGGTCTTCGGCGCATTCGTGCAACCAGTACAAGCCGAGCTTCTCGTTGGTCTGGGCGTAGAGGCTGGCCACCTCGAGCACGTCCACCTCGTAGATGAACGCGAGGTCCGCCATGTCCAGCGCCGGGCGGGTCAGCAGCAGGGCGGACATGCGGTTCGCCAGCTTTTCGGAGGCGCCGTGCTGCATGTGCCGCCTCGAGGCCTTCTGGTGGCGCATGCGTGCCGCCGTCGACAGCACGCCCGACGTGCGCGTATAGACCGTGTTCATTCCGACCTTCAGCCGGTTCACCGTGGATTCGATCTCGAGCGCGTTGCCGAATCGCTGGATCAGCCAGTAGCAGGCATGGCGCAGCGAGCGGCTGATCTCGAACATCATCGAGACCTGCGCTTCGGCCGCCAGCCGGTTGTCGAGCCCCTCGATCGTCCTGAGCAGCGGCCGCGCGTTGCAGAGCTGCCGCGCGATCGTATACGCGCGTGCGACGGTCACGATGTCGGCGCCGATGTCGTCCTGGATGCGCTTCACGAACGCAGGTCCCATGCGGTTGACGAGATCGTTCGCGATGAGCGTGGCGAGGATCTCGCGACTCAGCCGGTGGCCGGCGAAGTACTGCTGATAGCGGCGGCGCAGGACGGCGGGGAAATAGCGCGGCGGATCGGCGACCAGGAAATCCACCAGGGATTCGCCGGAGGCGATGAGTCCGTTGTACAGGTCGATCTTGGCGTAACTCAGAACGATGGCGAGTTCCGGTCGAGTGAAGCCCTGCTTGCGCAGCCGCCGGTCCTCGATGGCGGTCTCGTCCGGCAGGTATTCGAGGGTGCGGTCGAGCAGGCCGGTCTTCTCGAGATTCGTTATCAGCCTGGCGATCTCGTCGATCCGCTCCACGGATCGGACCTCGCTCATGCTGATCGACTGGGTCTGCAGGTAATTGTTCCGCAATACGAGCTCGGCGACGTCGTCGGTCATCGATGCGAGCAGCTCGTCGCGCTTTGCACGCGACATCTTGCCTTCCTTCATGACGTCGCTCAGGAGTATCTTGATATTCACCTCGCGGTCGGAGGTGTCGACGCCGGCCGAGTTGTCGATGAAGTCGGTGTTGATACAGCCGCCGTTCCCGGCGAATTCGATGCGCGCGAGCTGCGTCAGGCCCAGGTTGCCGCCTTCGCCGACGACGCGGCAGCGGAGCTGATTCGCATTGACGCGGAGATTGTCATTGCTGCGGTCACCGACATCGAGATGGCTCTCGCTGCTCGCCTTGACGTAGGTACCGATACCGCCGTTCCAGAGCAGGTCGACCGGCATTTTCAGGATCGTGCGAATGAGTTCGTCCGGCTGCATCGAGCGCTCGGGCGTGCCGAGCAGGCGCCGCGCCTCGGGACTCAGCCGTATCGTCTTGGCCTGGCGGGAGAAGACGCCGCCGCCCTTCGAGATGAGGTCTTCGTTGTAGTCGTTCCAGCCGGAACGCGCCTTCCGGAACAAGCGCTGGCGTTCGCGGAAGCTCGCCTGCGAATCGGGGTCCGGATCCAGGAAGATGTGCATGTGGTTGAATGCCGCGACGAGCTTGGTCTTGTGCGACAGCAGCATGCCGTTGCCGAACACGTCGCCGCTCATGTCGCCGATGCCGGCGACCGTGAACGGCTCCTTCTGGATGTCGACGCCGAGTTCCCTGAAATGGCGCTTGACGGCTTCCCACGCGCCGCGCGCCGTGATGCCCATCTTCTTGTGGTCGTAGCCGGCCGAACCGCCGGATGCGAAGGCGTCATCGAGCCAGAAGCCGTAGCGGGCGGATATCTCGTTGGCGATGTCGGAGAATGTCGCCGTGCCCTTGTCGGCGGCAACGACCAGATAGGGATCCTCTCCGTCCCGGCGGATGACGCCCGCGGGCGTGACGACCTTGCCGTCGACGACATTGTCGGTGATGTCGAGCAGCCCGGATACGAACGTCCGGTAGCAGGCGATCGCATTCTTCACTACCGCTTCGCGGTCGCCGGCCGGCGGACGCTTCGGGAAGAACCCGCCCTTGGCGCCCGTCGGCAC
The DNA here is from genome assembly GCA_049583345.1 of Woeseiaceae bacterium. Classification (GTDB taxonomy): domain Bacteria; phylum Pseudomonadota; class Gammaproteobacteria; order Steroidobacterales; family Woeseiaceae; genus UBA1847. The sequence goes on along the minus strand of JBAUVS010000065.1, from coordinate 8,446 downwards.
GATGATCGTGTTCTTGACCACCTGCGCCTTCATCAGGCCGAGGATTTCCGTCCGGAAGTCCTCCCGGCGATCCGACCAGCGCAGGCCGCCGCGCGCGATGTCGCCGTTGCGCAGATGAACGCCTTCGACCTCGGGCGAATACACGAAAATCTCGAACTTCGGTCTCGGCCGCGGGACCTCCCGGAGCTGAGACGGGTCGAGTTTGATCGAGATACAGGGCTTGCGTTGGCCTTCGTCGTCGACCTGGTAGTAATTGGTGCGCAGCGTCGCGGAGACCGCGCTGGAGAATGCCGTCAGGATGCGATCCTCGTCGACGTTCCTCGCCTTGCCGACGCCGCGTTGTACCGATGGCAGCAGTGCCTTGAGTTCCTTCTCGCGCCGGTCGGCGCCCAGTTTCGGGTCGAACTGCAACCGGAACTGGTCGATGAGGAGGCTCACCAGGATCGGATGGGCCTCGAGCGTGCTCTCCATATAAGCCTGGGAGAATGGCATCCGCAGCTGCAGCAGGTACTTGGCGTAGCAGCGCAGCAGCGTCGTTTGCAGGAAGTCCAGTTTTGCGCCGAGTATCAGCCGGTTCAGACCATCGGTCTCGACGGCCCCCGACAGTACCTGCATGAAGCAGTCTTCGAAGCGCGGGGCCGCGTCTGCGACGTCCAGTGCCGCGCCGAAGTCGTGACGCAGGTGGAAGTCCTGAATCCAGAAGTTCTTTTCGGACTGCAAATGCAATTCGTATGGACGCTCGGTGTAGACGTTGACGCCCATGTCTTCGAGGATCGGCAAGGCGTCCGACAGCGCGAGCGGATCTCCGAAGCTGTAGATCATGAAGTGCATGTCTCCGACCGGACAGCCCTCGGGCACGTACAGATCGACACTGCGCTTCAGTCCGGCAGCCTGCATGTCCTCGATCCGCCTGATGTCGCTGCAGGCCTCGCTCGGTGACACGTCCTCCTGGTAGCCGAGCGGGAACACGCCGCTGTATCGGCGATGCAGGATGCTGGCCTCGCCGTTCGGGAACGCCTTGATCAGCTCTGTCTTCAGGCGGTCCGCCCATGTGACGACGACCTCGGCGATCTCCTGTTCGATCTTCTGGATGCTGACGCGCGGGCGATCGCCTCGCGGCGTGCGTACGACGATATGCACACGCGCAAGCGCCGAGTCGGAGATCTGTACGCTCGAGTCGACGGAGGAACCGCCAAACGCCTCCTTGAGGATCGCCTCGGTGCGCTGTCTTACCGTCGTCGTGTATTTCTCCCTCGGTACGAACACGAGGCAGGAGAAGAACCGACGGAAGGCGTCGCGGCGGAGGAAGAACCTCACGCGCTGACGTTCCTGCAGGTTCAGGATTCCCAGCGTCGTGCGGGCCAGGTCCTGAACAGTCGACTGGAACAGCTCGTCGCGCGGGTACGTGTCGATGATATGCAGCAGCGCCTTGCCCCGATGCCGGGTGGGGTCGATATGCGCACGACTCAGCACGCGTTCGATCTTGTGGCGGACCAGCGGTATCGACCGCGGGTTGTCGCTGTAGGCTGCAGACGTGAACAGGCCGATGAAACGCCGCTCGCCGGTAACGTTGCCTGCCTCGTCATAGGTCTTCACGCCCACGTAATCCAGGTAGGCACTGCGATGCACGGTTGAGCGCGAGTTCGCCTTGGTGATGATCAGCCAGTTTTTGGCGCGCGTGATACGCCGCATCTCCCGCGTGAGCTTGATCGCGTGACCGTGCTGATCCTCCTTCGACAACAATCCCAGCCCGCTCTTGTCGACTGAGCGCAGCATGCCGCCGTCGCCGTGTTTCGACAGCACGTACTCGCGATAGCCGAGGAACGTGAAGCGATTGTTGACCATCCAGTCGAGCAGCGCCTCGCTCTCGCTGCGCAATTCGTCGCTCACGCCCGGGGGCCCGAATTTGAGCAGGTCGCGCGCCTCGATCATCTTCTGCCGCATCTTCTTCCAGTCGCGCACGGCGAGGCGCACGTCGGCCAGCACCCGGCGTATCTCGTCCTCGAGCGCCTGCAGCCGCTCGGGATCCGTCTCGCGATCGACCGCGAAGCGGATAAAGGATTCGGGATGAGCGGATTCGTCGTCCGGCGAGCATACGGACAGCAGCCGCCCGCGGGCATCCCGGCGCACCCGGATGACCGGGTGCACCGTGATATGGACACCGAGATGCTGCCGGTTGATCGCGGCGGAGACGGAGTCGACGAGGAACGGCATGTCGTCGTTCACCATCTCGACGAACGTAAAGGCCGACACGTAGCCGTGCGTCGCTTCCGTCGGATTGAAGATCCTGAGCAGCGCTTTGCCGGGGCGCCGGACCTCGGCGAAGGCCAGGTGGTCCAGCGAGACCCTCGCCATGATGGGCTCCGAGCGCCCGATGAGGTCCTCGACCGGCACGTGGTCGAAGTACTGGCCGAGATAGAGCCGGACCTGCTTGCGATCTGCCAGTATGGCAGACCGGACGCGTGAAGCGAGAATACGCTGGACGATGCGATCCTTGCGGTCGCTGGCCCGGCGTAGGTCCTTACCTGTCACTCTCTAGATCTCCGCGAGGAATAGCTGCAGCCTGGCGCGGGCGCATTATACAATTATTGCACCTGAAACGATCACCGCGACATGAACAAGCGCACACTTGAAAAGACGATCCACACGAAGCTGTCCAGGGACGACGACTACACCGCCTACCTGCAGCTCGACACCCTGCTCGCCGCGCAAAAGCCGCTGAGCGACCCGCCGCACCACGACGAGATGCTGTTCATCATCCAGCACCAGGTCGCGGAGCTGTGGATGAAGCTGTTGCTGCACGAATTCCGGCGTGCCATGAGCCTGATCCGCGAAGACGCGCTGTCGCCGGCATTGAAGGTGCTGGCGCGCGCGCGCCAGGTCCAGAGCCAGCTGTACAACCAGTGGAAGGTGCTCGACACGCTGACCCCCAGCGAATACGCGGAGTTCAGGCACGTGTTCGGCAAGGCGTCCGGCTTCCAGTCGGCGCAGTACCGGATCCTGGAGTTCATACTGGGCAACAAGAGCCGCTCCCTGCTGGCCGTCTACGAGCACCAACCCGAGTGGCATGCGCTGCTCCTCGAGGCGCTGGAGGCGCCGGGCATCTACGACGAGTTGCTGATGCACCTGGCACGCATCGGCCTGCCCGTGCCAGGCGGCGCGCTGCGCCGTGATTTCAGCAAGCAGCGCGACGAGGACGAGGCCGTCGTCGCGGCGCTCACACGCATTTACGAGAACCGGCGCGAGTACTGGCGCGAATACGAGATGTGCGAGGCGCTGATGGACATCGAGAACAACGTGCAGTTCTGGCGCTTCCACCACATGAAGACCGTGGAGCGGATCATCGGCCACAAGCCGGGGACCGGCGGTTCCTCGGGCGTGCCGTTCCTGAAGAAAGCCCTCGACGTCGAGTTCTTCCCGGAGCTGGTCCGCGTCCGCAGCGAGATCGGCAGCTAGTCTTGAATCTCGGGTCAGGACCCGGCGTTGCCGATCGATTTCGCCTTCTCGAGGAACTGGTCGAGGATACGGCTGAAGGTCTGGAAGTCCTTCTCGCTGATGTCCTGCAGGAGTTCGCGCTCGAACTGCAGCGCAAGCGGCGCGATCTCGTTGTGGACCTGGCGTCCTTCGTCCGACAGATTGAGAATCGAGCGGCGCCGGTCCGCGTCCGCGAACTGGCGGTCGATACGACCGTTCTTGATGAGTCGCGTCACCGCGCGGCTGACCGCGACCTTGTCCATGAGCGTGCGGTCGGCAACCTCGACGGCCGAGAGGCCCGGATAACGGCCCAGGATGGCGATGACGCGCCACTCGGGTATGGACACGCCGAAGCGCTTCTCGTAGACGCGCGCGATATTCGTGCTCACCGTGTGCGACGTGACGGACAGCCGATAGGGCAGAAATTCCTCGAGTATCAGTTCGTCTTTCATCGTCCCTGCTGCGTCTCGCGGCTCGTGGCACAGTTTACGACAAGTGTGGCGCGGCGAGGTAGTCGGTCGTCTGCATCTCGACCAGTCGGGACGCGGTGCGCTCGAATTCGAGTTGCAGCCTGGCGCCGGTGTAGAGTTCCTGCGGCGCTGCCGCCGCGGACACGATCAACTTGACACGGCGGTCGTAAAACTCGTCCACCAGCGACACGAACCGTCGCGCCTGGTCTTCCATGGCAGCGTCGAACACCGGTATGCCGGACACGATCACCGTCGGATACCAGCGTGCGATCTCGATGTAGTCGTTCTGGCTGCGCGGCCCGTCGCAGATCTCGGCGAACTCGAACCAGGCGATCGCCTTGGCGGAGCGGCGCGTGCGCACCTCACGGCCGTTGATATCCAGCAGCCGCTTGGCCGCGATCTGGCTGGATGCTGTCTCGTCGAACAGGCGGTCCAGCCGGCTGCGTGCCGCGTCGTCATCCGGTGTGAGGAAGGTGCCGGCCAGCTCGAGCAGGCGGAGCCGGTAGTCGACCTTGCCGCCGATGTTGACCACACGGGTATGCGCCTCGAGCAGCTCGATCGCCGGGATGAACCGTTCCCGCTGCAGCCCGTCCCGATAGAGATCCGCGGGCGCCGTGTTCGAGGTCGCAACCAGGGTTACGCCGCGGCGGAACAGGCCGTCGAGGAGCCGCGCGAGGATCATCGCGTCGCCGATGTCGCTGACGAAGAATTCGTCGAAACACAATACCCGGGTCGCGCTCGCGATATCGGCGGCGACCTGGTCGAGGGGGTCCGCGACGTCCCGGAGCTGCGCGAGGCGCTCGTGCACGTCTCGCATCATCCGGTGGAAGTGGATTCGGGATTTGCGTTCGATCGGCAGCGTCTCGAAGAACAGGTCCATCAGAAAGGTCTTGCCGCGTCCCACGGCACCCCACAAATAGAGGCCGACCGGGGCGCTGTGCCCGGATCGCCGGCGGCGTCGCAACGGCCAAAAGCCGCGCGGTCCGTCGGCAAGTAACCGCTCACGCAGTTCCTCGAGCCGAGTGACCGCGGCCTCCTGCGCCCGGTCTCGCACGTGGCCACCGCGACGGAGGCTGTCCTCATAAGCCTCGCGAACAGTCAAGATTGCGGTTATCCTTTTTTGGCCGCGGCATGCGCGGAAGAACCGCGATTCTAAACCGGACACAACGCGATATGACAGAAACGGAAGAACGCGAATCGATGGAGTTCGATGTCGTCATCGTCGGCGGCGGGCCGGCGGGGCTGGCAGCGGCGTGCCGGCTCATGCAACTCGATGGCGGTCTGTCCGTCGTGGTCGTCGAGAAGGGTTCGGAGATCGGCGCGCACGTGCTTTCCGGCAACGTGTTCGAGCCGACGGCCCTCGACGAACTGTTCCCGGACTGGAAGGATCGCGGCGCACCGGTGACCACGGCCGTCACGCGGGACGAGTTGCATTTTCTCACAAGCGACGCGAAGGGGATCCGTCCGCCGGGCCTGTTCGTGCCGCGGCCGATGCACAACCGGGGCAATTACATCATCAGCCTGGGCCGCCTGTGCCAGTGGCTCGCCGGCGAGGCGGAGGCGCTGGGCGTCAATGTATTCCCGGGCTTCGCGGCGTCGGAGGTGCTGTTCGACGACAAGGGGCGCGTGAGCGGCGTGGCGACCAGCGACCTCGGCATCGGCAAGGACGGCCACAAGAAGGCCTCGTTCCAGAGGGGCTACGCGCTGACCGGCAAATACACGATCTTCGCCGAGGGTGTGCGCGGCAGCCTGAGCGAAGGTCTCATGCGGCACTTCGGCCTGCGCGACGGCGTCGACCCGCAACACTACGGCATCGGCCTGAAGGAGATCTGGGAGGCGGACCCTGCGCGCCACGAGGAAGGCCTGGTCGTGCACACCGCGGGCTGGCCCCTCGATAACCATACCGAAGGCGGCGGTTTCCTCTACCACGCGTCGGACCGGCAGATCTATGTCGGGTTCATCGTCGCGCTCGACTATTCCAACCCCTGGCTGTCGCCGTTCGAGGAATTCCAGCGCTGGAAATGCCACCCGCGCGTGCGTCGCTATCTCGAGGGCGGCGAGCGTACCGCCTATGGTGCGCGGGCAGTGAACAAGGGCGGTCCGCAATCGCTGCCCAGGCTGACGTTCCCCGGCGGCCTGTTGGTCGGGTGTGCCGCGGGATTCCTCAATAACGTCAAGATCAAGGGCGCGCATACGGCCATCAAGACCGGCATGCTTGCCGCCGAGGCCGTGCACGGGGCGCTGGCTGCGGGCGACGCGGGCCAGTCGGACCTGACCGCATACGAAGACGCCGTGAAAGCGTCGTGGGTCCATCGCGAACTCCGGGGCGGCCGCAATTTCGGACCGGCGCTGAAGAAGCTCGGCACCTTCTGGGGTTCGGCGTTCACTTTCATCGACCAGAACGTCTTCTTCGGAAAACTGCCGTTCACCCTGCACGACCGGATCCCGGATCACGAGACGCTGCACAAGGCCGCCGGGAGCGAACGCATCGAATACCCGAAGCCGGACGGCGTGATCAGCTTCGACAGGCTGTCATCGGTGTACCTGTCGAACACGAATCACGAGGAGGATCAGCCGTCGCACCTGGTGCTGAAAGACGCCTCGGTGCCGATCGCCTACAACCTGCCGAACTACGGCGAGCCGGCGCAACGCTATTGCCCTGCCGGCGTCTATGAAGTCGTGGAGGAGGGCGGCGAGCCGGTGTTCCGCATCAACGCCGCCAACTGCGTGCACTGCAAGACCTGCGACATCAAGGACCCGACGCAGAACATCGTCTGGAAAGTCCCCGAGGGCGGCGGCGGCCCGAACTACTCGGGAATGTAGGAGCGGCTTCAGCTCCGATTCTTCATTTGGGCTGCATGCGGATGGCGCCGTCGACGCGGATCGTCTCGCCGTTGACCATCGCGGTCTCGTAGATGTAAGCCACCGTCGCGGCGTATTCCTCTGGGCGGCCCAGGCGCTGCGGGAACGGAACGTGCTTCGCGAGTGACTCCCTGACCTTTTCCGACATGCTCGCCATCATCGGCGTCAGGAACACGCCGGGCGCGATCGTGTTGACGCGGATGCCGAACTGCGCGAACTCCCGCGCCAGCGGCAGCAGCATCCCGACGACGCCGCCTTTCGACGCCGAGTAGGCCGCCTGGCCGATCTGTCCCTCGAATGCGGCGACGGATGCCGTGTTGATCATCACGCCGCGCTCGCCGTCGGCGTTGGGTTCGTTGTTCACCATGTGCGCGGCGGCTTCCTTGCAGACGTTGAAGGTGCCGACGAGATTGATCCGCAGCACGCGCTCGAAGTCCTGCGTCGGCCAGGGTCCGTCACGGCCGAGCGCGCGGCCGGCCGTGGCGACGCCGGCACAGCTGACGGCCAGAGTGATCCCGCCCATCGACTCGTGCGCCTCCGCGAGCGAGGCCCGGACGGACGCCTCGCTCGCGACGTCCGTGGGGACGAAGTGGGCGCGCTCGCCGAGCTTGTCCGCGCTCTCCCTGCCGAGATCGTCGTTGATGTCGAGGAGCACGACCTGGCCGCCGTCCGCGACGACCCGCTGCGCGGTCGCGAAACCGAGCCCCGATGCGCCGCCCGAGATGACGGCTTTTGCAGATGCGAGTTCCACCGCTACTCCTCTATATCATTTCCACGGCGATCGCGACGGCTTCGCCGCCGCCGATGCACAGCGTCGCGATGCCGCGTCTCAGGCTTCGTGCCTTGAGGGCGTACAGCAACGTCGTCGAGATGCGTGCGCCGGTTGCGCCGATGGGGTGACCCATCGCACAGGCACCGCCGTTGACGTTGACCCGCGAATGCGTCAGGCCGATGTCGTGCATCGCCGCCATCGTCACCACCGCGAATGCCTCGTTGATCTCGTACAGGTCCACGTCGTCCGCTTGCCAGCCGACGAGGTCCAGCAGGCTCCGGGTCGCCGCGACCGGCGCCGTCGTGAACCATTCGGGTTCCTGCGCGGCGCTCGTATGGCCTGCGATGCGGGCCAGCGGAGAGAGGCCACGGCGCTCGGCTTCCGACGCGCTCATCAGCACCAGCGCCGCGGCGCCGTCGGAGATCGAGGACGACGTCGCGGCCGTTACCGTGCCGTCTTCCCTGAACGCCGGTCGCAGCGTCGGAATGCGATCGATGCGCACCGCGCCCGGCGTCTCGTCGGTGTCGACGATCGTGTCGCCCTTGCGGCCGTGGACCGTGACGGGCGCGATCTCCGCTGCGAACGTCCCGTCGGCCACGGCGGCCTGCGCCCGCCTGACGGATTCCATCGCGAAGGCGTCCTGCGCCTCCCGCGAGAAGCCGTATTTGGCTGCCGTTGCGTCGGCGTAATAACCCATCGCGCGGCCGTGCCAGGGATCTTCCAGGCCGTCGAGCAACATATGATCGAGGACCTGCTGATGCCCCATCCGGTAGCCGCGCCGCGCCTTGGGCAGCAGGTAGGGTGCGTTGCTCATCGATTCCAGGCCGCCGGCGACGACGATCGAGGCGCTGCCGGTCCGGATCTGGTC
>JBAUVS010000064.1:0-10936 GCA_049583345.1 Woeseiaceae bacterium | reverse complement strand
GGCGATGACTTCCTTGAGTTCCTCCCCGAGCACACGCGCCCAGGCGCGGCAGAGAGTCTGATCGTCCGGATACAGATCTTTCCGTTCGTTGACGCTGAATCGTGTGATGACGTGCGGACCCGTGACCGTCTGCTTGACCCGCACATGATCCGGGGCCGTCTCGCGGGCGAGTCTCCAGTTGCGAGCGAGATCGAATCGCGGATTCCCGATCTCGCCGACGACGCGGGGGCACTCGATACCGAACCCCGTGCTGCCGAAGTTTTGCTTCGGCATGTCGTCGAATGTCACGCCGTCGACGCGCTTCTGATAGAAGTAGTACATGTTCTCCCGATACGCCTCGCCGTCCGTGATGACGTCGAGCCCGAGATCGGACTGGTCTTTCGCGGCCCAGCGGATCAGCTCGTCCACTTCTTCCCGTGTCAGGGTCGGACGCTTCATAGTATCGGTGACATGGGTCGGCCGCGGGTAGCTGCCGACCACGGTATTGCGAAAATGTTCCGCCATGGTTTCCCTCCTCTATACCGGATCGAGTCCAGCGGCGGCGCGCGCCTCGTTGATGTGAGCTCGAATGCCTTGCTCGAGTGGCCGGGGCGTGAAACCGATTTCGTCGATGAGCCGGGTCCCATCCTGCCAGTCGATCAGCGGCGTCGGTGGCTGGCTTTCGTCAAAATCGATCCGGGCCTCCGGGATCCAGCGGCATACGAGGTCCGCCAGCTCCCCGGCCGTAACGCAGGCGCCGCCGTTGTTGTAGGCGAAATGCCCGAGCTGGGGCCGCAGCGCGAGCAGGACGAGTTGTTCGGCACAATCGTCCACGTAGATCCAGGTGTCGCGAGTGGACGCCGGAAAGGGCAGAGTGACCGGGTTCCCCAGTGCCGGCGCCGATGCGAAGTCCTCCGCCCAGAGGACGGAGCCGCGTTTGCGCCCGTGACCGAAGACGACCGGCGGACGCGCCGACGCGATGCTGACACCGTGCTTGTGCACGTACTTTTGCGCCATGAATTCATTGAGGATCTTCATCACACCATAGGTGAAGAAGTGGTCTCGCGGACCGCAGTAGTCGTCCTCGGTGACCGGGCGATCCCCATAGGGTGCCTGCGATGCCCCGTAGTACGTCTCACTGCTGGTGATCACGAGGCGAGCCAGCTTCTCGCGTACCGCCGCCTCGAAAACATTCACCATACCCAGCTGGTTCACTTCGACGCCCAGCCTCGGATTGGCCTCGACCTCCGCACTCATGAGGTAAGCCAGGTGGATGCAGTGCGTGATCCCCGGGTGCATCCCGAAGACCTGCCTCACGGCGCGATCGTCGGCGACGTCCAGTTCCTGTACCTCGGCGCCCTGCAGAAGCCCCAGTACGTCGTGGTCGATGTTCTTGTCGGCCGCGACCACCGGGATGCCCCGCCCCAACAGGTTGCGAACGACGCGCCAGCCGATAAATCCGGTTCCGCCTGTCACCAGGAATTTCATAGTCCGCTCTGCCGATAACCCAGCGCCTGCATCGCGCAGCCGCTATTCTTCCCACGCCGCGAACTTGACTTCCGCACCCTCGTCCAGGGAAGTGCTATCGCCGTACGCGATGAACCCTCCCCCGTCGCCGTCCATGCGGATCCGCTGGCCCTGGTCGTCGCGCCCCATCCAGCCTTTGGAATTCGTGATCGACATGAGGTAAGCGCGGATGGCGTAGGTCTTGCCGTCGAACGTCAGGGTATCGAACGAGAAACGGAGCGTCCCATCGTCGGCTTCTTCGACCTTGCCCTGCAACAGTCCTCCGCGAATGGTGTCGTGGACCATCACAAGTGCCGTCACCGGATCGCCTGCCTTGCTGGTCTGCGTGCTCATGGACGAAGTCAGCTTGGCCCAGAAATGGCAGTTCGGGCCGCTGAGTGCGTTGCCGGCCTGTGCGCCGTCCTGGCGTGCATTGCAACCAATTGCCAGCACGGCGACCGCCGTCAGCAACAGCGTCGCCTGCACGCCGCGACGCCGCGCGATCGAGCACATCCGCCGCATCATCTGCCGGACCTCCGGACGAGTATCGTCCAGTCGGCCGAGGGTTCGCTGGGCGCATTGCCGAGAGCACGGCTGCCGCCGCCTTCGACGGAGCCTACGGACCCGTCCTGCAGCTCGCCGCCCTTGCGCGGATCGTACCACTTCACTTCGAACGTCCCGCTCACTCCCGACAGATCGAGCGTCGTCGTGCCGCCCTCGGGCAGATACACCGCGTACACCTCGCCGGGCTTGGCCAGCACATAGTCGTTCGACGCCGGCGTCAGATCGTCGGCATGGTGCATCTCGGTAAACGGCAGGTAGTCGACCACGAAATCGTGCGCATAACGCTCGAGATCGAAGAGATGATCCCGCGTCCGATAGTCTTCCACGCTGAGATCGCCTTGTGCACCCGTGAAAAAGAATGCCACGCCCGAGCCCCCTGCAAGGTAGGTGCCCCACATCCCGAACTTGCGCTGCGTATCGTGCCAATAGTCTTCTTCGTCCAGCGGGACGCGGGAGTTCATCTCGATCAGGTTCACCAGCCACGGATGGCCGGCGGCGGCCGACTTGTCGAGCCACTTGATCGTCTCCGAATGCGAACTCTCCGGGTCGTGTTGCATTGCGATGGAATCGAAGTTCTCGAAGCCGAGCAACCGTCCATAGGTCTTCATGTCATCGATCAGTTCGGCCTTCCACTGCACGTACTGTATTGGATGGTCGTAGGGATCGACCGCCCTGATGTAGTTGGCGATATCCTTCACGTCCTGGGTGGTGAAGTAGCGCCAGCGATCCATCTCCTCGTCCATGTCCCAGATGATCCCGTGATGATGCGCGAAGCGCGCCAACAGCTCACGATAGTAGAGCTTGCGGTCGGTACCCAGTTTGCCGAGGGTCTGCTCGCCCTCCTCCTCCTGCGTAATCATCATCAGCAACAGTCCGACACGGTCCATGTGCGAGAACACGATCTCCCACTGACCCAGTTTCGAGACGTCATAGCGCGTGTGCTCGTCGTAGCCTATCCACGGGTTGATGTCCATGGAGTCGCCGTAGTTGTTCATCGTCAACGTGTAGAACGAGTTGAGGCCCTTCCCGGCGAGATAGTTCAGCACGCCGATGATCGCCTTGCCCTTGCCGCCTTGCCAGGTCGGATCGCCCGGCTTCCAGTCTTTTACATGTGCGTCGTAATGATGCAGGTTGTCCGGATAGGGCAGCCCCTTCGGCCCGCGATGGTCCACAGTGTTGTCGAATTCGTAATACGCCAGGAAGTTCTCGGGGCTTTGCGTGCCAACCAGGAGGAAAGGTTCGCCCGTGCCGGCATAGCGCAGGAAATGATCGCCAGCATAATTCAGCATGCCGCGGCCGCGGTTGTCGCGACCGGCTTTGTCGGTGGGCCCGACCTCGATGGTGCCCGATTCACCGTCGAAAGCGGTGGGTGTGCCCGCATCCGGATCCAAGCTCACGGCAATCTCGGGCCCCGACCGGAACGAGGCCACGTAGGACCAGGTGCCCGTCTCCGTCGGGACGAAATCCACACGCCATTTGTTCCCCGCCGTCGCACTGGTCTCCGCGGCGTTGCCGTCCGCGGCATAGTAGCCCGGGATCACGAGGGTCTTGTCACCCCTGGAGAACGTGACGTTCAGTCGATAGTACAGAAAGGGATTGGGATCGGCGGTCTCGCTCGTGTCGGGCCCGTCGAACGTCAGTTGGATGTCGTGCCACTGTTTGAGTTCGCCGTCGACGGTCGCCGCCGAGGCGGGGCCGAGGGCGCAGGCAAGCAGGGCAAGCGCAATGAATTGTCTTTTCATCGGTAGGGTCACCATCGTCAGGTTGCAGGGAATACTCATGTGTCGCGGCTCATGACTGGCACGTCGTCATACGAAAACCCGGTTTGGCGGCGCGATCGGGCATCGGTCACAAGCCGGAGATCCGGAGCACGGCATACGCATCCAGGGTAAGCCTCGGACCTTCCATCGTGCTCGCCGTGGCGGCAAAGCCGTCCGGCCCGGCGCAGCACGACTCGAAGGTCTCGGCATCGAGCCGCTCGACTATCGGGTTCGATGCGACGCTGCCAAGGTCCGCAATTTGCTTCTGTACGGTCAGGTTGGCGAGCCACACCTCGCGTCCATCGCGAGATTCGATCGCGATCGCAGCAAGTGCGGCGGGGTCCGTGCAGTCGACAGCGCGCAGCGTCGCGCCGGCCTTCCGCGCAAGCCCTGCGATGACATGGTAGACGGGGAACACCGCGGTCTGCTTCCCGCAGTCGTCGAACCACGGCTGCCGCCAGCCGGACTTGCGCCAGAGGATCCCGAACGGACCCGTCGGGGCGGACAGGCACAGGCCAGCAATGCCGGCCGCCGCCGCCCGCGTCACGTAGCCGAGCGTCCAGGCCGCGTTGAAAATGCCCCGCTGGCGGGGATCCGCGGTCACCATCGCGGCCCGGACGTTGTCGGGGTTCGGCGTAGTGACGGCGCCATAGGGATTGAACCGCATCCCGATTGCCGTGGGCCCGATCCAGTAGGGCTTACCTCCCGCCAGCTCGCGCGCGGACCGGAATACCCACGGCAGTGCCTGCAGCGTTTCCATTATGGAACGGTCGTCCGCCGCATGGACGACGGGACAAGTCGAATGAGTGACCAGGTCGACGGCGTCCGCGGGCGGCGGCCGCCGATTGAGTTCCGTGAAGTAGCTGTGCATGCCGCCGGCGATGCGGGCGGCCGGGAATGCCCGTCGCGTCTCGGCATAGACGTCCCGGAGCGGCGGCGCGCTCGGCCAGGGGCCCGATGGCTGCCAGGACTTGTGGTAGCACGAAGGCGAAGGCGAAACGATGTCGAAGTCGATGCCGGCGTCGTCTGCGCAGCGCCTGACGGTATCGATGTCCGATGCGAGCACGCCGGCATCGTCCGTGTATCGTCCCTGCGCATCCTGCAGCGGCAGCACGGCTTCCAGGATAAGCCTGCTATCGGTCCGTTTGCCGATACGTCCGAATTGCGCCATGGTGTCGGCGTCGTGGCCAAGCGATGCATCGAAGGTGCAGACGATGTGGCCGACGCCGGTACGCCTCAGGAGATCTGTCGCGTCCAGCGTCGTGGACATGTGTTCGGGATGCACGGCCAGCGCGAACTCAGGCAGCGTGCCGGCCGGTTGCCCCGAAACTCTGACGCCGATCGCCTCGTCCGTGCGGGTTGCCGCTTGCGCAGGCAAGGGTCCTTCGTTGCAGACCACGACGCGTTGGCGGATTTCGCGGCCGGGTTCGAGGGTATAGGGAAAAGGCCTCGACAACGGGCGTATGTACGTCTTGTAGGAGGCATCGGTCCAGTTGCGCTGATCCTCCATTTCGTAGGTATCGCCTTCCATCCGGACGGTGACCGAAAACCCCGGGGCCACGTCGTGACACAACGCCCGGATGTCGGTGAACGGCTGTGACGGCGCGACCAACTCGGGAAGCGTCGATCGTTCTGTGTCCCCGTCGACGTGGGTCACGGCGATGGGCCGCCCGGCAAGGCCCTCGAGCGGATGCAGCACGACGAATCCCGCGCGGTTGGTCAGGAACGGATTCGAAGCGGCAGCGGAGACGGAAAATTCCAGGTCCCCGCCCGGCGAGCCTTCGATCGCCGCCTCGTAAGCGAGGGACTGCGTGCCGTCGGAGCACTCCGCGCGATACCGGATACTGAATCCGTCGTCGCGCGCGGCAACGTCCAGGTCCGAGATCCTGGGGACGTAGGTGCGCCAGTCCTGGTCGCGCACGACGAAGGCGATGGCACGAATCGCTTCGCGCCCCCCTATGGTCACGTAGCGGACGTTGCCGCCCTGCAAGGTCACGGCCAGCGCACCGCTGCGGACGACGCGTCCGGCCTCCGGCGCCTCCTCCGTCCCATAGAGGCGCACATTAAGCGAAGCTTCGTACCTCAAAACCTGCTCCGTCGTGTGCGGTGGAGTACCGGGAATTCCGGGATCAGGTGATCCTCTGGATGCTTGCCGCGAGCGCGTCCGGCTCGAACACCTTCTTCCAGTCGGACTGGATGATCTCGGGCTTGCCGAACTTGATCGCCTTGTAACAGGCGTCCGAAAACGATCCCTCGATCTCCCCGAAAATCACCGCCGAGAGAATATTCATGTGCCCGAGCAGGAACGCCCGCGCGGCGTCTGCCGGTACCCCGCGAGCCACGACCTCGTCCATCGCCTCGCGCAGCGTATCGAGCAGCGTGGCACAGACCGTCTCGGACAGTCCCGGTTCGAGAAGCGCCATTTGCTCCACGGTGACGCGATAGCAACGCGATACCGGCGCATAGATGACCTTCGAGATCGCCTCGCCCAGTTCGTAGATCTCATCCGGCCCCTGCATCAATGCGTTGACGACGCCCTGCTTCGCCCTGAAGCCGCCGAAGTAGTCGCGCTTCGCCTCGAGATCCGTTTCGTCGTTGAAGATCGGCGGATGGCAGGGATGGGTGACGAAATAGGCCAGGTCGTCACGGTCAGGCAGGTGCCCGGCGAACGGCGCCGCCGCGTCGAGGGCGATGACCAGCGTGCCGCTCTCGAGGCGGGGCTCGAGCTCGCCGGAGATCTTTCCGATCAGCGTATCGGGCACCGCGAGGATGACGGCATCGGCGCCATCGAGCGCCTCCGCGCTGTCGACGCAGGTCACGCCCAGTTCGTCGCGCAGCCGCCGCCGGCCCGCCTCGCTGATCTCCACGTGGCGGACCGCGAAGTCGGATGCGGCCAGGTTCGCGGACAGGCGGAATCCCATCTTGCCGCCCGCGCCGATCAAAGCAATCTGTGTCATTTCAACGATCTCGGTCGTTTTCCCGCCCCCGGGCGCTCCCACGGCGCCCCGGAGGACCCCCGCAGCCCCGAAAATGCGGGGGTGCAGCCAAACTGGAATAATGAGATACTAAGTACAAGAGTTAGTCAACCCCGGTGCCGGTACACGGCCCGGCGACGGTTGGTTTTGGCAGCCGTTTCCTATCAAATAGCGTTTTTCGACGGCAGGACGAGTGGATGGATCGCGCCGACAAGATCGTAAAGCGAAAACTATCCGACGACGTCCGCGACAGGCTCATGGAGCTGATCAATTCCGGCCAGTTCGCACCGGGCGACACGTTCCCGTCGGAACGCGAGTTGACGGAACGCTTCGGGGTCGGCCGTCCCGCAGTCCGCGAGGCCATGCAGTCCCTGCAGAGCGCCGGGCTCATCGACGTTCAGCAGGGTCACAGGCCCCGCGTCACGCAGCCGACGGCGACCGCCATCATTTCGCAGATCGACATCGCGGCACAGCATCTCCTCGACAAATCGCCCGGCTCCCTCGAACATCTCAAGGACGCCCGTTTGTTGTTCGAGACCGGTGTCGTTCGGCGCGCGGCGGAGCACGCGACCGCGGAGGATGCGGCACGAATGGAGGCGGCCCTGCAGTTGCAGGAACGCTACTACAAGACGGAACCGGATAAATTCGTCGAGGCGGATATCGCGTTTCACATCGCCATTGCGGAGACAACGGGCAACCCGATCCTCGTCGCGACGGAACGGGCGATGCTGGGATGGCTGAAAAATTACAATTCGAAGATCGTCCGGCTGGACGGCAAGGAACACATCACGCTGGACGAACATCGGAAGATCTTCGAGTACATCGTGACCAACGATCCGGACGCTGCCGCGTACGCGATGACGGATCATCTCAACCGCTCGCGAGAGATCTTCCGGCGGAACCGGAAATCCCGCTAGCGTTCAATTCATCCTCAGCATCAGCACCCAATCGTTGCCGGGCGCCGCATCGCCCGGAGGGTCGAAGCGGACTTCGCCGCTGTTGCGGAGCGAGTCCCCAGGAACAAATTCGCCATCCCGGGGGGAATACCAGCTCGACTCGATGTGCTCGCCGGCAATGGCGCCGAGCCGGAGCGTGAATTCCCTGCCGTTGTACACGTACGCCAGCACATAGTCCGGCCCGCGCAGAACCGGGATCCGGTCGTAGCCGGTTCCGTTGTCGACGACGAGGCCGGCGTCCGGCACGCGCCCGTCGAGGCCGAGCGAGAGCATCAGTTCCTTCACATACCGCATCTGTCCCGCGCCAGGCGCTTTCAGCGCCTCGTCCCAGCGCTGGTTTGCGGAGAATGCCGGCGGGTAGCGCCCCGGCACCAGCATCTGCATGACGTCGTTGTCGCCGTAGGTATGACCGCAGGCGCCGGAAAGCACCGCCCACCAGACATAGCGGCGCACGTCGGCTGCCTGCCAGCGCGGCGCGTCGGGGTAGTCGAGCCCGTGCGGCATGTTCTCGTAGGACGGTTCGCCGTCGATGACGGGCTTGGCCGGCACACGCGCCCAATCCTCCAGGACGTAGCTCCAGTTGTCCTCTCCGCGCCCGTCCGGGTCCTGGGCGTAAGAAGAATGCCCGGACTGGAACATGTTGAGGTCCAGCCATGGCGCGCGGTGATACCACCAAGAAGAATCGGTGCGTCCGCGAGGATGGAAAGTCATGAGCCGATCCGGGTTGTAGCGCTTGAGCGTGCGGCCGAGCACCGACCAGGTCCTCGAGTTGCTGGCTCCGAGCGTATCGCCGCCGTTGATCCAGACGATGTTCGTTCTGTCCCGGTAGCGCTTGCCGAGGAAGTCGCCGTAGGCCTTCGCGGTCTCCTCGTTCAATATGCCGTCGTCGGCGATGTCGCCCCATGCCGGCACGAGGGCGAGGTAGATTCCGTAACGTTCCGCGACCTGCAGCGCCCAATCGAGGTGATCCCAGTAGTCGTATTCGCTGCGGTCGTCGGGATCGTTACCCGGCGTCAGGTAGGGACGGGCCGGGTCACCGTCGATCAATGCCGGTGTGCCGTCGACCGTCGCCATGTCGGGTTTGTGAAGGATCATCACCTGGATGACGTTGAAGCCCTGCTCGCTCCGGGTACGCAGGTAGTACTCGGTCTCGGCGCGATCGAGGCGGCTGAGCATCAGCCAGCCCGTATCGCCGAGCCAGAAGAAGCTGTGGTCGCCGGCCCGCAGCGAGCGGCCGTCCTCCGACACCGTGAGCGGAGGCGTTTGGGCGAGAACCGCGGCAGGTACCACCAGCGCCAGTACCGCGAAGACGAGCCGCAGCATGGGGTTTCCTTTCCGTGGGAGACATCCGGTATACTTAGTATATAAGTTGACCCCCAGACACCGCAATCGGCGCCGCCCGGCACGTATCGCAACATGACTTTAACCATGCCGACACCCGATCCGGCCGTACTCGCGCGCCGCGGCGAGATCGTCGCCGCGCTCCGCGCCATCGTGCCGGGAGAAGGCGTCATCGAGCATCCGGACGGCCTCAGGCCCTACGAAACCGACGGGCTCACGGCTTACCGGCAGCCGCCGATGGTCGCGGTCCTGCCGGAAACCACGGCACAGGTTGCCGCCGTGATCCGCTGGTGCTGGAACAATGATGTCCGCATCGTGCCGCGCGGAGCGGGCACGTCGCTGTCCGGCGGCGCATTGCCTCTCGCAGACGGCGTACTGCTCGGCCTGTCGAAGCTGAATCGGATCCTCGATATCGATTACGTCGATCGCGTCGTCGTCGCGCAGCCCGGCGTGACCAACCTCGCGATCACGCACGCCGTCGCAGCAAAAGGTTTCTACTACGCCCCGGATCCTTCCAGCCAGATCGCCTGCACGATCGGCGGCAATGTCGCCGAGAATGCGGGCGGTGTGCACTGCCTGAAGTACGGCCTCACGACCAACAACGTGCTGGGCGTCGAGTTCGTTACGGCCGCCGGCGACGTGCTGCGACTCGGCGGCCGCGGGCTGGAGCCGCCCGGACTCGATCTGCTCGGCCTCGTCGTGGGTTCGGAGGGCCTGCTCGGTGTCGTGACCGAGGTGACCGTGCGCATTCTGCCTCGACCCGAATGCGTCCGGGCTTTGCTGATCGGATTCACCACCGTCGAGGATGCGGGTCGATGCGTCGCCGCGATCATCGCGGCGGGCATAATCCCGGCCGGCATGGAGATGATGGACCAGCCGGCGATCCATGCGGCCGAGGCCTTCGTCCACGCAGGTTATCCGCTCGATGCGGAAGCCCTGCTCATCGTCGAGCTCGACGGTCCGGCAACGGAATGCTCTCTCCTGGTGGACCGCGTGGAAGGAATCGCACGTGCGAACGGCGCGGCATCGGTCCGTGCATCGACCAGCGACGAAGAGCGCGACCTGTTCTGGGCCGGGCGCAAGGCCGCATTCCCGGCAGCGGGCAGGGTTTCTCCCGACTATTACTGCATGGACGGCACCATACCGCGGCGCCGGCTCCCGGACGTGCTCGGCCGGATCCGGGTGCTGTCGGATGGCTACGGCCTTGGCGTCATGAACGTGTTCCATGCCGGCGACGGCAATCTGCACCCATTGATACTCTACGATGCCAACCAGCCCGGCCAGCTCGAGCAGGCCGAAGCCTTCGGCGCGGACATCCTCAAGATCTGCGTCGAGGTCGGTGGCGTGCTGACCGGAGAACACGGCGTCGGCGTCGAAAAGCGCGACCTCATGCCGGTCATGTTCTCCGCCACGGACCTTGATCAGCAGAAGCGCGTCAAGTGCGCCTTCGACCCGAAGCTGCTCCTCAACCCCGG
This sequence comes from Woeseiaceae bacterium, assembly GCA_049583345.1. Classification (GTDB taxonomy): domain Bacteria; phylum Pseudomonadota; class Gammaproteobacteria; order Steroidobacterales; family Woeseiaceae; genus UBA1847. Next base: position 380 of record JBAUVS010000064.1, on the reverse strand, counting down.
CAAGATGATCCCGGAACTGCATCGCTGCGCCGAACTCGGGCGCATGCACGTGCACGGCAACGAGTTGCCGTTCCCGGATCTGCCCCGCTTCTGACGATGACCGGCTCGCTTCGACCCGACACGACCCGGCAGCTGTGCGACGCAATTGCCGCGGCCGCCGCCGACCGCAGCAAGCTGCGCTTGCGCGCAGGCGGCAGCAAGGACGCCATCGGTTCGCCGACGCCGAGCGTGCCGATACTGGACATGCGGGGCTTTGCCGGCGTCGTCGACTACGATCCGGCGGAACTCGTGCTGACGGTCAAGGCGGGAACGCCGCTCGCGGAAGTCGAAGCGGTGCTCGCCGGCGAAGCCCAGATGCTCGCGTTCGATCCCTTCGACCA
>JBAUVS010000063.1:0-31115 GCA_049583345.1 Woeseiaceae bacterium | reverse complement strand
GGGTTGGCGTCCAGCCGGTTCCCCGTGCCGGCTACGGAGTAATCCAGATCGACGTCGTCGATGCCGGTCGTCGCACGCTGTGCCGCCTGTATCGCACGGTCCGTCTCCGCGAGCGTGGCGCCGGGCTGCAAGCGAAGGTTGACGTCGAACTCGCCCTGCGAGAGCTGCGGTATCAGCTCCGTCCCGAGCCGGGGGATCAGCGACATCGTGGCGAGGAAGATCAGGCTGGCCGCGACGACGACGGTCGCCCGATGCGCCAGTGCCCAGCGCAACAGCGGCGGATAGGCGCCGGCGAGCGCGCCATACATCCGTCGCAACAGCCAGCTCGGCGGCCAGAGCAGGATCCAGAAAACCCGGCCGATTCCCCGGAACGCAAGGCCGAACAGACGCACGACGAAGGCGACGCCGCGCGTGAACCCGTTCGCGGGTCCCGTGTCGTCCTCGTTCCGGTAGCGGCTGCCGACCGCGAGGGAGGCCAGCATGGGGATCAGCGTCAGCGCGACGATCAGCGAGAAGACCAGGGCGAAAGTCACCGTCAGGGCCTGGTCGCGGAACAGCTGACCGGCGACGCCGGATATGAACACCATCGGGAAGAATACGGCGATCGTCGTCAGCGTCGAGGCGACGACCGCGGACGAGACCTCGGTCGTCCCGTTGCGTGCGGATTCGAGTATCCCCTCCCCCTGCTCGCGCTTGCGAACGATGTTCTCAAGCACGACGATGGAGTTGTCGACGAGCATGCCGACGGCAAGCGCGATGCCGCCGAGTGACATGATGTTGAGCGAAACGTCGTTAAGATACATCAGCAGGAACGTGCCGATCACGGAGACCGGGATCGCGATGCCCGTGATCGTGGTCGCGCGCGCATCGCCGAGGAATCCGTACAGCACGACGATCGCAATGATGCCGCCGAGTATCGCCGCAGTCCTGACGTCGTTCACCGCCGACGAGATGAAACGCGACTGGTCGTAGATGGTGACCAGTTCCATGTCCTTCGGCAGCGATTCCCGCACGGTCTGCAGTCGCTGCGCGAGACGCCTTGCCACCTGCACCGTGTTGGCGTCGCCTTCCTTGTAGATCGCGAGTTCCACCGACTCGCGCCCGCGGACCCGCGTGATCGCTTCGCGGTCCTTGTAACCCCGCTCCACCGTGGCCACGTCGCGCAGATAGACGGGACGCCCCGCCACGTAAGCGACGATCGCGTCGCGGATCTCGTCGACCGTCTTGAACTCGTTCAGCGTCCGAACCAGGAAGCGCTGGCTGCCCTCCTCGAGCCGCCCGCCGGAGAGGTTGACGTTCTCGGCGCGTATGCGGCTGGCGATCTGCTCGATGCTGACGCCGAGCTGGGACAGTTTCTGCTGGTCGACCCGGATTTCGATCTCGTCCTCGAGGCCGCCACTGACCTTGACCGCGGCGGTGCCTTCCTCGGCTTCGAGATCGGTCTTGATACGGTCTTCCGCAAGGCGCCGCAGGGACTTGAGTTGCGCCTCGCTGTCGCGGCCGCCGCTCCCTTCGCTCTCCTGGTACAACAGGCCGAGGCGCATGATCGGTTCGGATGCCGGATCGAAACGCAACAGCAAGGGCCGGCTCGCTTCCAGCGGGAGCGTCAGGACATCGAGCTTTTCGCGCACGTCGACACCGGCGATGTCCATGTCGGTGCCCCAGAGGAATTCCAGCGTGACGTCCGACTGCCCGGACCGGGATACCGACCTCACGAGGCGGACGTTGCGGATGACGCCCACCGCCTCCTCGATCGGCTTGGTAATCAGATTCTCGACCTCGACCGGGGCGGCGCCCGTCAGCTCCGTCCGGATGGTCAGCGTCGGATGGGATATATCCGGCAGCAGGTTCAGCTTCAGCCGCGACAACGACACCATGCCGAACAGCGCGATCGCGACCATGAACATCACGATCGTGACGCGGCGCTCCGTCGCGATCTCAATCAGACGTCGCATCGCTGGCTACCTGGGTCGATTCCGGGCTTGCGTCGTCGGTCGCCGCATCGTCCGGCTTGATGATCGTCACCGTCGCGCCTTCCCGGAGTCCGACCTGGCCGACCGTGATGATCCGGTCCGCGTCGCCGAGGCCATCGAGGATCTCGACCATGCCTTTGTGACTGTAGCCGGTGGTGACCTGCTTGCGTGCCGCCTTGTCGTCGACGACGACGAATACGCTGTTCTGTCCGCCGTCTTCGATGATTGCGCTCCTCGGCACCTGCAGAGCGTTCGCATGCTTGTCGTAGACGATACCGACGCGACCGAACATGCCCGGCTTGATGCGGCGTCCGGGATCGCTGATCTCTATCGTGATCTTGAAGGTGCCCGTCGCGGGGTCGACGACCGGGCTGACCCGGCTGACCGACGCACGGATGATCTCGCCCGGCAGCGCGTCGATCTCGATCCCCGCAGGCTGGCCTTCGACGATGTTGCGGTATTCGCGCTCGGGAACGTGCAGGTAAGCCACCAACGGATCGAGGCTCGTCACTTTGAACACGGGGTCGCCGATCTCGATCGTGTTGCCGATCTTCACGTATCGCTGGGACACGACGCCGTCGATTGGCGCGCGGATCTGCGTGTAGTCGAGCTGGAGCCTGGCGAGATTGTAGCTGGCCTGGAGCGCTTCCATGTCGTACTGAATCTTGTCGAAATCACCGCTGCTGATGAGTCCCTTCTTCTTCAGGTCCACGTTTCTCTCGTAGTCCCGTTTCAGCTTCTGCAGCCGTGCACCGGACTCGCTGAGTTCGAGCCGGAGCTTGTCGCCGTCCAGGCGCGCGAGCACCTGCCCCTGCTTCACGTCGTCGCCTTCCTCCACGAGGATGCCGCGGACCTCGCCGGCGACCTTGGCGACGACGTCGGCTTCCGCATAGGCTTCGATCGGCGCGGTGCCGGAATACACCGCAAAGATGTCGCCGCGGCGCGGCAGGCTGGTCTCCACGGGGATCGGGACGGCCTCCTCTTCGGCGCCGTCCGCGGCCGGGTCCTGACCGCCCTTGCCGCAGGCGCCGACCAGCACGCTGACGGCGATTAGCGTCGGGACCATGCGTTTCCGCAACATCGGGATCTCCCTCATCTGCTTGCGCCCGGATCGCCTGCTAGAGGCTCGGCGCAGTGGCTCAGCCCGCGGCGCTGTCCGACTTCCGGTTGCTGGCGAGCACCTTGCTGCCGTCGCGCAGTCCGGATTGACCGACGACCACGACCTGCTCGTCTTCGCCGAGACCGCCCAGGACCTCGACACGATCGTCGGATGTAATGCCGGTCTCGATCACGCGGCGTTTCACTTCGCCGTTGTTGACGACGTAGACCGAGATCTCGTTGTCCTCGTCAACGAGGGCTGCCTGCGGGATCAGCAGTGCGTCTTCGTGCTCCTCGTAGGCGATGGTGAATCGCGCAAACATACCCGCAACCAGCTCGCCTCGTGCATTGTCGATCCGGGCCGTGGCGCGGAACGTGCCGTTACGAGTGTCGATCGTCGGGCTGATACGGACAATTGTCGCCGGATAGACCGCGCCGGGTGAAGAATCGACCTGGACCGTCGCCGAATGTTCGCGCGCGAACTTGACGAGTTCCGATTGCGGGATCTGCAGATAGGCGACGAGCTTGCTGTTGTCGGTAATGCGGAACGTCACGTCGCCGGCCTTGACGTTCTGGCCGGGCTTGATGTCGCGTGAGGAGACGATACCGGCGATCGGCGCACGAATATTCGAATAGTCGTAGTTGAGCTCCTTGAGCTTGTAGGCCGCTTCGAGCGCGTCGACGTCGTACCTGAGACCGTCGAACATGGCTTCGCTGACCAGGCCGCGCCCGGCGAGGTCCCGGTAGCGCTCGAGCTCGCCGCGTACCTTGTCGAGGTCGGCCCTGGCGGCGGCCATCTCCAGGCGCAGACGCTCGCCGTCGAGCCGCGCGAGGACCTGGTTCTGCTCGACGTGCTGACCTTCCTCGACCAGGATTTCGACGACTTCGCCCGGGACCCGCGCCGGGACCGGCGCATCGGCGTCGGACGCCAGCGTCGTCGTGGCGCGATAGTTGGCGAAGATGTCGCCCCGCGTCGGACTGGCGACGACGACCGGCACCGGCGTCGCCGCGTGCGACCCATCGGCGTCGGTAAGGCTCGCTTCGCCGATACCGCATCCGGCGAGAGCGGTGGCAAGGGTCAGGGCGATCGGGATGGAGACTGTTTTCATTGAGTGGCGCCAAATCCTTGTAACTCACATAGTGTTATAGTGAAGTATAACACTAGTTAGGTATAACGCAAGTCCCGGCGAGATCCGGCGTCCGACGCCGCTCCTCTTTAAATTCAATAGCTTATGAATTAGGCAGCCCTCTGGCTGCCGGCGCCGGGCATCGTCCCTCCGCTCGCTACTTAGATGAACGGGCCGGGCGCTTGGATTAGACGATTTGGTTCTAAGTGATGCCGCCCGGCTACCTGCAGAACTGCGCCAGGAACGGGTTGAGGAAGCGGCCCTCGGGGTCGAGCTGCCGTCTGAGCCTGCGGAAGAAATCCAGTCGCCGGTTGTAGCTCTGGATGACATGTTCCGCGCGCACGGCCCGGGACTGGCTGATCAGTGGGGTCCCGCCCCAGTGTTCGGCGAATTCGGCGAGATCGATGACGAAATTGTCCCAACCCCTGGTCTGTGTCGAGGCGGTGGTCAACGCGATCATCGGTTCGTCGTAGGACGGTGACAGGAGCGCCGTCGAATCGTGGCACAGGCGATAGCCCGCGGCAGGCAGGTCGCAGCGGTATCGCGTCTGTGCGTAGGTCCACTCGCAGAACTCGCGGTAGGCGCGTGCCACTACCGAGAAATTCGCGGCCGGAAAACACCAGGTCGAATAGTAGCAGCGCCTCGATGCGGAAGGGGTGGACGCGTTGGTGCCGTTGGCGACCAGGCGGGAGTTCAACAACCCCTGCGTCGCTTCGGAGATACTGTCCATCAGCCGGTACCTGACCGAAGGTATCGGGACGACTCGATTCAGTGACTTGAAGATGTGCGGCAATACCGTGCTCTCGCCCCAATCTTTCAGCTTCCAGGGGGCGGCCAGTGCATGACCGGGTGACGCTTCGTAGCGCCTGAGGTCGAGGTAGACGCGGTCCCTGTGCGGCATGAGATAGAACTTGAGTCCGACTTCGCCGTTGGCCAGCGGGTCGATGAGGGTTGCGAACTTGTCGATGCTGACGCGCCGGTGACTGGCCGAAAACGTACGGATGGGTCGGACGCGGAGCGTCGCTTCGCAGATCACGCCGAGCATCCCGAAACTCATCCGGAATGCCGCCAGCAGGTTGCTCTGACCGGAGTCGATGCGCATCAGCCGACCGTCCGCCCGGATGACCTTGAGCCCGGTCACGTAGCTCGATAAGTAGCCGCCCGCGTTGCCGATCGTCGGACCGAAGCACGGCGCGGAGATCGCACCGCCGACGGTCCGCATGCCCAGATCGTAGCCGCCGCCGAGCTCCAGCCCGTGTTCTGCGAGTGCGCCGACGAGGGTTGCCAGGCGCACGCCGGCCTGCACGGTGACGGTGTGGTTGTAGTTATCGATGTTGACGATGCGGTCGAGACCGGACATGTTGAGCGTGGTACCGCTCTCGGTCCAATTGCAGTCGGTCGCAGCCGCGCCCGCGCCCCTGGGCCGTATCGGTTGCGGCAGCCGCGACTCCGGACTCAGCGACTTGCGCAGGTGATTGACATTGGTCGGATCCAGTGAGACGGGACCCGCGGCGGGCTGCGCGCTGAATCGCCCGGTCTTCTTCAGGTTGCTTGCTAACATCCGTGTCTCCGCCAATCAGGCCCAGAAGGTGGCAAAGACACGGCGCCGGAGCGGCGAACCTGCGCGGTGGCGCAGCGATCGGACTTGGCAACCCCGCTGTCGTAGGATGATCCCTTAGACCGTAGGCTTTGCGGCCCTGCCTTTCGGCAGGTGTGCCTTTGTCATTCGACTGGAACTGTTGCACAGGGAATCGGAGCCTGTCAACGCAGCGGTTCTCGCCGCGCGCTTATTGTCAAATACTCGCCCGGCCCGGCTGGCGCAAAAGTCTGTCACGACCCGCTACACTTGACGCCGATGGCGACGAATCCGGCAAACAGCGACGGCAAGGCGCAGGCGCTCGGCGTGGAAGCAGTCTCGGCGGCGGCAGAGGTGGCTCTCGTCCGCATCGCCGGTATCGTCCGGCGGACGCCGCTGGTTCGGTCTTCCCGGTTCAGTGCAGAAACGGGCGCGGAGGTGTTCTTCAAGCTCGAAAACCTGCAACACACCGGGTCGTTCAAACTGCGGGGCGCCGCCAACTGCCTCATGGGCCTCGAGCCGGAACAGCGCGCATTGGGTGTCGTCGCCGCGTCCAGCGGAAACCACGGCGCCGCCGTCGCGTATGCGATGCAGCACCTCGGCATCTCCGGACCGATCTTCGTGCCCGTCGGCACGTCGACCGCCAAGGTGGATGCGATCCGGCGTTACGGAGGCGAGGTGCGCTTCTTCGGAACGGACGGCGTCGATACGGAGCGACATGCGCGTGAATACGCCGGCCGTCACGGCCTCTATTACGTTTCGCCCTACAACGACGCCGCGGTCATCGCCGGCCAGGGGACCTGCGGGATCGAGATTGCGGATCAACTGCCCGACATCGACGCGGCATTCATCGCGGTCGGCGGCGGCGGGCTGATGAGCGGCGTCGGCAGTGTCCTGAAAGCCCGCTGTCCGGGCGTCCGGCTATTCGCGTGCCAGCCCGCGGCATCGGCGGTCATGGCAAAGTCGGTCGAAGCCGGGAAGATACTGGACCTGCCGAGTGAGCCGACGCTGTCCGACGGAACGGCCGGGGGCATCGAAGCCGGAGCGATGACGTTCGAACTGTGCCGGGAGCTCGTCGATGAATTCGTGCTCGTCGACGAGGAGGAAATCGCCGCGGCGATGCGCGACACGATCGGGGCCGGTGACGACGTCGTCGAAGGCGCCGCCGCCGTCGCGATCGCGGCCTGCCGGCGCGAAGGCCCTGCGCTGGCCGGAAAGCGGCTCGCCGTGATCGTCTGTGGCGGCAATGTCGCCGAGGATACCCTCGCGTCCGTGATGGCGCCTGCTAGAATTTGAACAGGGATGCACGCGCCGCGAGGGGCGACGCAAGGCCACGACGCAAGGGGGGTTCGGAATGAAGCTCGTGAATCATTTGCTCGAAGCCAAGGGGAGCGAGGTCGTCAGCATCGTGCCGCAGGCAACGGTGTTCGAGGCGATCAGGCTCATGGCCGACAAAGCCATCGGTTCGCTGCTGGTCATGGAAAGCGGGGAGTTGCGGGGCATCATCACGGAACGGGACTACGCCCGGAAGGTCATACTGAAAGGGAGATCTTCGGAAAACACGATCGTGGCCGAAATCATGACGCAGGACGTGCTGACGACCACAAAATCGGAAACGGTAACCAACTGCATGCAAGTCATGACGACGAGACGTGTGCGGCATCTGCCCGTTGTCGACGGGGCGCAGGTGGTCGGCCTGATCTCGATCGGCGATCTCGTACAGGCCATTATTTCGGATCAGCAGGAAGAGATTCAGCAGCTGGGACAATACATCAGTGGGTGACGGGCGCAGATTCCGGCTGTGCATGGCCGCGAGTCTGTGTCTTGCCGTAAGCGTAGCCGCCGGGCAGCAGGCGAAGACAGTCATCGGACCGAGCAATCCGGAGCTGCACGATGGCGCCCAGGCGCTGCTGGCGGGCGACGCCGAGGAAGGCGTACGGCTGACGCTCGAAGGGCTGACGCGGGCGCCGACCAGCCGTGAGCGATTGCTGGGCATGACCAACCTCTGCGCGGGCTATATCATGCTCAAGCAGCTCGATACCGCGCTCGACTACTGTAATCGCGTGATCGCCGAAGACGACAGGCGATGGCAGGCTTTCAGCAACCGCGCGCTGATTTACGTCATGCTCCGGCAGTACGACGAGGCGGCGGCCGATCTCGACAAGGCCGAAGCGATCAGCCCGAACTCTCGAACCGTGAAAGTCGTGCGGTCGATGCTGCGCGACAAGACCGAGCCGGTTGTGCCGAACATCGTGATCGACGACCGGCGCGAGCCGGCCGAAAACAATGAACATTGAGGAGCGACTCGGCATCGGCTTGTGCATGCTGGTGCTGGCGAGCGCAGCCGCGAGCGCGGACGAATCCGAACCTGCCGCGACCGACGAATCCGGATCGAATGTGACTTATGAGCCGGGCGACGCAGGAGAGCGGATCCCGCTGCAAACCATCGTCCCCGAATACCCCGAGCTGGCCCGGCGGGAGCGCCTGGAGGGCGAGGTGCAGGTCTGTTTCAACGTCGACCGCCAGGGAATGACGTACAACGCCAGGGTGCGCAGAAGCACGAACCGGATCTTTGAAAAGCCGGCATTGCTCGCGGTCCGTGCCTCCACGTTCGCGGCGCTGCCGGACGATGTGAAACTGTCCGGCATCAAGACCTGCCGCACCTTCCGCTTCAACCTGACGCCGGTGGCTATCGAGGAGCCGGACTGAGACAGGTCGGCATCAGCGCTGCGGCGGGAGCAGGCCGAGCATCCGGGTCGCCGCTTCCTCGAGCGATTCGCCGAAACTGATGAGACCGTCCTCGTGTCCGGACATGACCGCGATGCCCGCCGCCATGCCGCCATCGCGGTACAGGCGGGCGATCTCGCGGGCCATCGCCGGCGTACCGTAGGGGACTTCCGGCGAAGTCGTGGGCAAGCGTCCGCGCCAGGCATGCCACAGCTGCGAGCTGTGTACATGGACGACGCCGCCGATCGCCGGATCCAGTTCATAGATCGCAGCGTGGGTCAGCGATTCGGACGAGGCCTGCACGGGCCCCGTGCATATCACGCGGTTCGCCTCGATGTCGTAATCCGTGACGAGCGCATAGTGGTCCGGACCCGTCGTCGCGAGGGCACCGGTCTGTGTACCGCTGATCAGGAACCCGCCGCCAGCGTGCGCGCGTGCGCTGATGTTTCCGTAGCCGACGTCGTGGACGGCGTCCCAGCCGATGAGCCCCGCGTCGAACAGCGGGCGGCGCCAGGTCTCGAGCAAGCGGGCAAGCGCGGGATCGGCCGCCGCGCCCATCGTCCAGCGGCTGGTGTACTTGACGACACCTTCGTCAGCCGGCACGCGCGACGTTCTCGGGAAAGAGGCTGGCGAGTCCGGCCTCGCTCGCGGCGCACGCGCCGCGCTCCGTGATCAGTGCCGTGACCAGGCGCGCGGGCGTGACGTCGAATGCGAAATTGCGGACGGGCGTGGTGACGGCGGTGGTCCTGACCGTGCCGGGACCGTGATCGGATTCGCCCACGACGTTCGAGACTTCTGCCGGATCGCGTTCCTCGATCGGGATGCCGGCCGCTCCGTCGCCGAGGGTCCAGTCGATCGACGTCGATGGTACCGCGACGTAGAAAGGCACGCCGTTGTCGTGTGCCGCGAGCGCCTTGAGGTAGGTACCGATCTTGTTGGCGACGTCACCGCTGCGTGTCGTCCTGTCGGTGCCGGTGATCACCAGGTCGACCAGGCCATGCTGCATCAGGTGACCGCCGGCATTGTCGACGACCAGCGTGTGAGGCACGTCGTGGCGGGCGAGCTCCCAGGCCGTCAGCGAACCCTGGTTGCGCGGTCGTGTCTCGTCCACCCACACGTGGACGTCGAGCCCGGCCTCCCGCGCCAGGTATATCGGCGCCGTCGCCGTGCCCAGGCCGGTCGTCGCAAGCGCGCCCGCATTGCAGTGCGTCAGTACGTTGACGGGCGCGCCGTCTTTGCCGCGCGCGATCTCCTCGAACAGCGCCAGCCCGTGACGGCCGATCGCCGCGCAGATCGCCGCGTCCTCGGCACAGATCGCACGCGCGTCCTCGAGGATCGCGGCGGGTAGATCCGCGTCCGCCGGCACCGTGCCGGTCAGGTGCAGGATCCTGTCGATCGCCCAGCGCAGGTTGACCGCGGTCGGACGCGCTTCGATGAGGGCATCCGCCGCCTCGCGCACGGCAGCGGATCTTCCTGCGAGTGCGGCGAGATACAGGCTGTAGGCCGCCGTCGCCCCGATCAGCGGCGCACCGCGCACGGCCATGTCGCGGATCGCGGCGAGCCCGTCCTGCCAGGTCGAGAGGCGCTCGACACGCAGTTCGTGGGGCAGGCGGCGCTGGTCGATGATGCAGACGACGGCGGGATCCGCCGGATCCGGCCAGATCGTCTGCAGATCCGGGTCAGGCATGCAGACCGGCCGCGCGTTTCGCCGAGCGCAGTGTATTGGCCATGAGCATCACGATCGTCATCGGGCCGACGCCGCCGGGTACGGGCGTGACCGCTCCGGCCACTTCGCTTACGGCATCGAAATCCACGTCGCCCACGAGCCGGGAACGCTTCTCGCCGTCCGCTTCGCTCTCGATGCGATTGATACCGACGTCGATGACGACGGCACCCGGCTTGATCCAGTCGGCACCCACGATCCGCGCACGACCGACGGCGGCGACGACGATGTCCGCCCGCCGAGCCACCGCGGGGAGGTCTTGCGTGCGGCTGTGACAGATCGTCACCGTCGCGTTCGCCGCCAGCAGCAGGCTGGCCATGGGTTTACCGACGATGTTGGAACGCCCGATGACGACCGCGGACAGACCGGACAGATCCGGGCCCAGTTCGTCCCGGATCATCAGCATGCAGCCCGCCGGTGTACAGGGCACGAATGCGTCGGCTATGCGCCCGGCCGTCAATTTGCCGATGTTGACGAAATGGAAGCCATCGACGTCCTTGGCCGGCGAGATCGATTGCGTCACGGTCTGCTCGTCGAGATGTGCTGGCAGCGGCAGCTGTACCAGGATGCCGTGAATCGCCGGATCGGCGTTGAGCTCGTCGATGAGCGCGAGCAGATCCTCCTGGTTCGTATCGGCCGGCAGTGCGTGCTGCACCGAGTGGAATCCGCAGTTCTCGGCCGTGCGCTTCTTGTTGCGGACGTAGACCTGGCTCGCCGGGTCCTCGCCGACGATCACGACCGCGAGGCCGGGCCGGATGCCGTGCTCCGCGGCGAGTGCCTGTGTCTCGGCCGTGATCTCCGCCGACATCTCTGCGGCCTTCGCCTTTCCGTCGATGCGTCGCGCGCTCATCGCATGTCCCTTGGTTTGCCTGGAAGGTCGCCGCCCGGCGGGCCGGCAAGCGGCCGCATGGTACCTCCGCGGATCGGCAGGGTAAACCGCGCGTCCGACGATCAGGCGACGTCAGCCCGGCGATGATCGCTGTTGCCGAGATCCTGCCTGCGCACGGGCAATTCGCGGATCCGGATGCCGGTGGCATCGAAGATCGCATTGGCGAGCGCAGGCGCGGCGGGCGGCGTGCCGGGTTCGCCCGCACCGCCGAGTGTCTCGCCGCCGTTGCTGTTGATGATGTGTGTCTCGATCGCGGGCGCCTCGTCCATGCGCAGCATCGGATAGTCGTGGAAGTTCGATTCCGCGACCGCGCCGTGGCGGATCGAGATCTCGCCAAACAGGGCCGCGGTCAGGCCGTAGGCGATACCGCTCTCCATCTGCGCCGCGAGCCCGTCCGGATGGATCGCGAATCCCGGATCGGCGGCGCAGACGACGCGTTCGACGCGCGCTTTGCCGTCGGCGACGCGCACCTCGACGACCTCGGCGACGATGGTGCCGAACGAGCGGTGTATCGCGATGCCGCGGCCATGATCGGCGGGTAGCGGCCTGCCCCAATCCGACTTCTCTGCAGCCAGGTCCAGCACGGCCAGGAAACGCGGTTCGTGCGCGAGGAGATCGCGCCGGTAGTCGTAGGGATCGCGGCCGGCGGCCACGGCCAGCTCGTCGACGAACGACTCGGTGAAGAAAGCGTGCAGCGAATGGTCGACGCTGCGCCAGAATCCCCAGGGTACGTGTGTCGCGCTTTTCGTGTAGACGATGCGCTGGTTGTCGATGCCGTACGGGATGTGCGGCGCTTCCTCCGGATCGTGCTTGTTGACGTAGTGGTTGTGCCAGGCGAGGGGCTTGCCGTGTGCATCCAGCCCCGCCCTGAAACGGCTGATGCTCGCCTGCCGGTAATGGTCGTGACGGGTATCTTCCTCGCGGGACCAGATGAGCTTCACCGGGACGCCGGCGTCGGCCGCGATCCGCGCCGCCTGGATAGCGAAGTCGCTGAACGCGCGCCGCCCGAAGCCGCCGCCGAGATACTGGTTGTGGACCGTGACGGCGTCCTGTTCGATGCCGAGCGCGCCGGCGACTTCCTTCGCAAAGCCGAGTGGATTCTGCGTGCCGAGCCAGAGTTCGCAGCGGCCGTCCTTCACGCGGGCCGTACAGTTCATCGGTTCCATCGGTGCATGGGCGAGGAACGGCACGCGATACTCGGCCTCGACGCCGCGCGCGGCGCGCTCCAGGGCCGCCCGCGTATCGCCTTTCTCGACGTCGGTTTCCTCGTCGCCGGCCGCAGCGGACGCATCGAGGTCGTCCGCGAAACAACGAAAGATGTCGCCCTGTTCCCAGTGGCCGTTGCCGCCATCGTCGAATGCCGGCGCGAGCGCCTCGAGTGCCTGCGTGGCCTGCCAGAAGTCGTCGGCGACGACCGCGACGGCGTCGCCGAGATCGACGACCTTGCGTACGCCGGGCAGATCGCGGACCTTCACCGGGTCCATCGATTCGAGCTTGCCACCGAACACGGGTGCGGCCTTCACCGCCGCGTAGGCCATGCCCGGCAGCTTCGCATCGATGCCGAACTGTGCCGTGCCGTCGACCTTGGCCGGGACGTCGTGGCGCGGCGGCGACGTGCCCATGATCCGGAATTCATCCCGCGTCTTGAGCACCGGTTTGTCAGGAAGCTCGAGCCGTGCGGCGGCGGGCGCCAGCGCCGCGTAGGTTTCGCTCCTGCCGCCTGCGGCGTGTTCGACGCGTCCGTCGCGCGTCGTGAGTTCGCTCGCCGGCACATCCCAGGCGCCGGCCGCGGCCTGCATCAATACGTGGCGCGCCGCGGCGCCGGCAGTGCGCATGGCGATTCTCCCCGTCGTCTTGACGGAGTGGCTGCCGCCCGTAATCTGCAGCGCCATGAACTGCGTCGCGCGGAAGAAAAACCCGTCGACGCTGTCGACGAGCCAGGCCGGGAAGTCCACGCCGGGCGCGCTGTAGCCGCGCGCCAATGCATAATTGGCGTACTCGGGGTCCGCCGGTGCCTCGCGGACTTCGACTTTCGCCCAGTCCGCATCCAGCTCGTCGGCCAGCATCATCGCGAGCGTCGTGTGCACGCCCTGGCCCATCTCCGCATGCGGCACGATGGCCGTGACCGTGTTGTCGGGGGCGATCTTGAGCCAGACGTCGAACAGCGTGTCGCCCTCGTCGGCGACCAGGCCGGCGACTTTTGCGGAACGGTCACCGCGCCTTATCGCGACGCCGAAGACGACGACGCCTCCTGCGGCGATGCCGCTGGCGATGAACGCGCGGCGCGACCACTTACCCATCGGCATCCCGCTTCCCGGCGCCGGCATCGACGTTGCCGGCCGCACGCTTGATGGCCTTGCGGATCCTGGGGTAAGTGCCGCAACGGCACAGGTTGCCCGCCATGGCCTGGTCGATGTCGGCGTCGGTGGGCGCCGGCACGCGCGCGAGCAAGGCCGCCGCACTCATGAGCTGACCGGACTGGCAATAGCCGCACTGCGGCACCTGCTCGTCGATCCAGGCCTGCTGCAGGGGGTGCAGGCCGGCGCGGCCGCCGTTGATGCCTTCGATCGTCGTAATCCGATGTCCCGCGACGGCCCGCAGCGGCGTCACGCAGGATCGTAGCGGCTCGCCGTCGATGTGGACGACGCAGGCGCCGCACATCGCGATCCCGCAGCCGAACTTCGTGCCCGTGAGGCCGATACGATCGCGGATGACCCAGAGCAACGGTGTCGAGGGATCGACGTCGACCGAATGAATTTCACCATTGACGCTGAGCTCGATCATCGCAATTCGACGGTACTCCATGCGGCCGGAGCCGGCAAGCGAGGGCCCGGAATGACGCCGTCGCGCCGAATGGCGTAGACTGAACACCGTAGTCGCACTCGACGAGGAGCCCCGATGTCCGCAAACCGATATTACGACACGGTTGCGTTCGACGTCCGGGACAACGCGACGATGTTGTTTTTCGCGCGGACGACGGCCGAAGGCGACATCGATGATTACCTGTTGCTGATGCGCACGATCGAGGAGGACTTCGAGTCTTCCACCTACATCGAGATCAACGAGAACCAGTTCGGCGGTCACGATCTGATCCGTGCCGCGACACTCCAGGGCAATACGCTCACCCTGCAATTGCATGAGCCGGCGGCTGCGCTCGGCGACGCCCGCGAGATCGTGCTGACCTTTGCCGACACGCCGGAGAACGGCGAGAGCATCGAGGCGGGGGCGTTCCGGGTCTTCGGCGACGCGCTGACCGGCGGCAATGCCTGAGCGTGTCGGCTTCGGACTATAGCGTCTATATCGTCCGCTGCGCGGACGGCAGCCTGTATACCGGTATCGCGATCGACGTCGCGAGGCGCATCGACGAACACGAGCGCGGACGGCGCGGCGCCCGGTACCTGCGTGGCAGGGGTCCGCTCAAGCTCGAATTTACGGAACGGGTCGGCGATCGCGGCGCCGCTACACGGATCGAACACCGGCTCAAGCGGCTGGCGAAACCGGACAAGGAGCGACTGATCGCGGGCGAGCGTTCCCTCGGGAACCTGCTCGACGGCGCGTGACGGTCAGGCCTCGGGAGGCGTGAGCGGGTAGAGGACCGTCGCCTCGCCGAACTTCGGCAGGTGCAGGCGCGTGCCCCGGTCCCAGGTATCCCTGAACTCCTCCAGCCAGCCGGCGACGTTCTCGAAATCGTTGAGCGCGCGGGGAAACGGTACGATCTCGCCGAAGGGCCGGGTGTAGTCGTCGAAGTGTATCGGGATCACCTGCTCCGCGCCGGTGGCCGTGACGACCTGCTGCCAGTATCGCGCCGCGTACTTGCGGCCCATGCTTTCGAGCATGCCGACGCCGAGCATCACCACGTCGGCGTGGACGCCGTCCAGTGCGCCGTCGACGAAACCTGCGCTGCCCTGCACGAGTGTCGTGCCCAGCGGATGCGCCACGACGACGGAATAACTCTTCCCTGCCCGCCACGCGGAGACGGGTGCCGGTGTCTTCAGCGGCCGGTCGATCCTGCCCGCGAAGGGGACCCCGCCGCCCCACAGGATCGGTGCGTGCGCCGATTCGATCATCGTTACCGTGAATCGGCCGAAGCGGTACTGGCCGTGATTCTCGGCGACGACAATCTGGTCTTCGGGCACGCCCGCGCCACGCGCGACGTTGGCGGCCGACTCCGAGCCCAGGATCGAGGCGCTGGTGCGGTTCGCGATGGCGCCGATGTCCATCGCGTGGTCGAAATGCGAGTGCACCGGCACGATGGCGGCGAGGCGCCGCATGTCATAGGCTTCGAGCGCGTAGTCGACCTGCGCGGCATCGCTCTCGACGGGGCGATCCAGCACGATATCGGCAAGCGAGGGCCGTGAAATGAAGCCGTCGATCAGGATCTGGGTATCGCCGTCGTCGAACAGCAGGGTCGTCACGCCGAGCCATGTGACGGTGACGCTGTCCGTGGCCCCGTCGGCCGCCGGATAGGGCGGCCAGTCGATGGCATCGAGCGACGGCCGCACCCGCCACAGCCACCAGAGCGCGACGGACCCCACGAGTACGATGGCAGCGAAGACGAAGCCGACGCGCCGGGCCTTGATCGCAAACCGCCGCAGAAACCCAGGATTCATGGTGTCAGCATACCGTCAAACAGCGCGGATGCGATGACTCGTTGCCGGCCGGCAACGAGGGTATCCCGGCGTGCCCGTCAGGCGATCTGTGCCTGCAGGTCCTTGCGACTGGCATCGTCGGTCAGCGCCGCCGACTTGACGGTCAACCATGCCGCGTCCCAGTCCTGGACCTTGCTGGGGCCGAATACGAATTTCGCGATGTAACTGTCGAGCTGTGCGACCCGTATGACGTTGGGCGGCGGCGGCGTCGGGAAGTCGACCCGACCCGTGAAGACGACGAGGTTGGCGACCGGCACGTCGGGCACGGCCTTCTGCAAAGCCCGCGTGCGCCCCTCGTTCTGGATCAGGGGGTTCAGGAAACGCCGGCGCCGCGTGCCGTCGACGTTGGTCCATTGCGGTTCGTCCGGACCCCCGAACACGATCCCGTTGTAGTGTTTGGTCTGGATACACAGGATGCCGCCTGCCGTCAGTATCGCGTGATCGATCTTGACGAGGCCCCCGAATGCACCGGGGAGGATGAAATCGTGCAGTACGTCGGCGCTGCGGGCCGACAGCACGCGGCGAATGCGCATCGCGCCGATGCGCGTCGTGACGATCTGCAGTACGTGGCTGGCCGCCTTGCGAAATACGAGCGTCAACAGCAAGGCGCCCGCAACCGTGAACAGGAACGCGGCCGGCCCGACGTCGGTGATACCGGTCGTGGGACCGGCATCCGCCGCGAGCGCCGGGACGGCAATGAGCGGCAGGCTGCTGATGGCGATGCGGAACTGGCTGATCATGTTGTCAGCATAGGCTTTTTTGCCGTGGATTCCTCGTAACAGATCACGTTTTGCGCGGCGTCCCGCCGGGATACGCCAGGTAGTAGCCGTCCAGTGCGGCGACCCGTATCGGCGTCTCGTAGACTGAAGAGAGCAGATCGGCGGTGAGGACGGAGGCCTTGTCCCCGTCCGCAGCGATCCTGCCGTCTTTCAGGACGATGATGCGTTCGACCTCCGGCGGCACCTCGTTCAGGTGGTGGGTTACGATCACGATGTTGTGGCCCGATCCCGTTAGGGCGCGGATCCGGGCGAGGTAGTCGAAGCTCGCCGCGAAGTCGAGCCCGGCCGTCGGTTCGTCGAGGATCAGCGTGTCCGGGCGATGCACGAGCGCGCGTCCCAGCAGGCAGCGGCGCTGCTGGCCGGTGGACATCGAACGCAACGGACGATCGCGCAGCGTATCGATGCCGAGCACGCACAGTGTCTCGTCGGCACGGGCAATTTGTTCGCTCGTGACGCCCGCGGCCAGCGTACCGTGTACGCCGATGCTGGAGAAGAAACCGGACACGACGACCTCGAGTGCGGTGGTCGTCGGCGTGTACCGGTTGTGCAGGTCGTGCGACACGATACCGACGTGTTTGCGCAATTCCCAGACGTTCCAGTGGTCGCGGCCGAGGATCCTGACGTGTGAGTCCGCGGAGACCACCGGGTAGAGTTCGCGATTGATCGTCTTGAGCAGCGTGGTCTTGCCGGATCCGTTCGGGCCGAGGATCGCGACGCGCTCGTGTTGCGCGATGGACAACGTCAAACCGTGGAACACGCGCGTCGTCCCGCGCCAGATGGTCGCGTTGCGTATGTCGATCAGCAAAGGCACGGTCTCACCCTGTCCCGGCATGGTTCTCGACGTCCTTTCAGGCCCTGCGATGACGCCATGCGCCGTGCTGGAACACGGTCACGCTCATCAGGGTCATCAGGGATTCCGAGGCGACGATCGCGATGAAAGCCCCGTTGGGGCCCAACGGCACGCCGGTCGCGAGCCAGTAGGCGAGGGGAATCTGCAACAGCCAGAAGGCGATCAGGTTCAGCGCCACCGGAATCATCGTGTCGCCGGCGCCGTTCAGGGATTGCGTGATCACCATCCCGACGGCATACACGGGGAACCCGAGGCCGAGAATCCGCAGGCAATTCGTACCGTGGCGGACCACTTCGGTTTCGCCCGAGAAGGCGCCGACGATAAAAGGCGCGAATACGATAATCAACGTCCCCGTCACGGTCATGAAAACGGTGTTGTATTTCGCGGCGCGCCAGGCCGATCGCGCGGCGCGCTCCGGCAGGTTCGCACCGAGGTTCTGACCGACCAGTGTGGCGGCCGCATTGCCGAGTCCCCATGCGGGCAACCACAGGAACTCCATTACTCGCAATGCGATCGTATAGGCCGCGACCGCCGTGCTGCCGTACAGGGCCACGACGCGCATGATGGCGATCCAGCTCGAGGTCGCGACCAGGTACTGGCCGACGCCGCCGACGGAGATCAGGAGCATGCGCAGCGTGAGCCTCGAATTGAAGCGCATGTTGCGGTAGTGGAACTCGAGCCGGCCGCGGCCGTCGAGCAGATACCATAACTGGTAGCACACGCCCAAACCGCGTCCGATGGTCGTGGCGACGGCGGCCCCGGTGACCCCCAACTGCGGGAACGGGCCGATGCCGAAGATCAGGCAGGGGTCCAGCACGATGTTCAGGCCGTTCGCCAGCCACAGCGAGCGCAGGGCGACCGCCGCGTCCCCGGCGCCCCGGAATGCCGCGTTGAGGATGAACAGGTACAGGATGCTGGCGCAACCGCCGAGCAGGACGGCCGCGAAGCCGGTCCCCGTGTCGACCACCGATGCGCTCGCGCCCATCAGCCCCAGCATGTCGGCGGCGTACAGGGCGCCGGGAACCCCGATCGCGATGGACAGTGCGCCACCGACCCATATGGCTTGTCCCGTGACGTTGGCGGCCGCATCGCGTCGGCGGCCGCCGATCCGGCGCGAGACCATCGCGGTGATGCCCAGGCCCAGCCCGACGGCGACGGCATACAGGACGGTGATGAGGGCCTCGGTGATGCCGACCGCGGCGACCGCGTCCGTGCCCAGCCGCGACACGAAGGCGATGTCCACGACGGCGAACACCGATTCCATGGCCATCTCGAGCATCATCGGGATGGCCAGCAGACCGAGTGCGCGCCCTATGCGTCCCTCGGTGTAATCGGTCTGCGTATCGCGCAGCGATTCGCGCAGGAAGGCGAGGGCCCTCCCGAGCGCCGTTGTGCCCGGACCATTGTTAGAATCGATGCTCATCATTTCTGCCGGAAGCCGACCATGCCCGAAGGCCTGTTGCCCGTCCTGTTGTTCGTTCTGGCCGTGATCGTCTACGTGATTGTCAGGGTTTACCAGTATTCGCGAAAGAGCGAGCAGCAATGGCGCAGGGTCGACAAGAGCAAACTCCGCGAGTGGCAGGACGACGACGAGGACTGACGGCGGTGCTCGCCGGAGGGGGTTCGCTGCCGGACAAGCGGTTTTCGATTACACTCGTTGCAGCCCTCGGTATCGGACAACTGGGAAGTCGAATGAACAGCAATCAATCCCCCGGTCTCGCCCTCGCCGCCTTGCTCGCGGGAATGCTGCTCGCGTTGCCGGGCTGCGACCGGGACGCGCAGCAGTCCGCCGGCGAGAAAGAGGCAGGGCGCGCCAATGTCGAAGCGATGTCCCGCGAGCACGAGAAGGAGACGCCCGAGCCGAGCGCCGCCGCCCTCGTCCCGCCCCGGCGTGAGGTGGTATCCGATCGTCTGCCCTATGCCGAGATCGACGATGCGCTCGTGTACGGCCATTTCGCGTTCCCGGCGGACATGGTAGACCCGCTTCCGGCGATTATCGTGATCCACGAGTGGTGGGGACTTAACGACAACGTTCGCGCGATGGCGGACCGGCTGGCCGGAGAGGGATATATCGTTCTTGCGGTGGACCTGTTCGGGGGCAAGACCGCCAGGACACCCGAAGAGGCCAGGCAGTTGATGCTCGGGGTCGTCGAGAATCCGGACAGCGCGGAGGACAATCTCCGACACGCCTACAAATTCGTGAAAGAAACCGCCAAAGCGCCGCGCGTGGCTTCTCTGGGCTGGTGTTTCGGCGGCGGCTGGTCGCTGAATACCGCGTTAATGTTCCCGGACGATCTCGATGCCGCAGTGATCTACTACGGCCAGGTCACTGACGACGAACAAAAACTCCGGCCGCTCGACGTACCGATACTCGGGCTGTTCGGCGGTAAGGATCGCGCGATCACGGTCGACTCCGTCCACCGGTTCGAGACGGCACTGAAGCAACTCGGCAAGACCTATGTCATCCACGTCTATCCGCAAGCAGGCCACGCATTTGCCAATCCCACCGGCCAGAGCTACGACGCCGCGGCGGCCGAAGATGCCTGGCGCCGGACGCTCGACTTCCTGACTCAGTACCTGGGCGGAGAATCGGCGGCGCCGGCAACGTCGTCGTCCTGACCGGGCGCGTCCGTGTGGTCGTCCGGAATCTTGCAGTAGAGATCCAGCGACAATGGCACCGTCGAGTAGACGATCGACTGCCGCCCGTCGCGCACGCAGCGCAGGGACAGGTGCGCAGTGAAGGCGTCGCGGATCTGCAGCATGGCCGGCAACGATTTCGGCGCCGCGTCGGCGGGACAGAATCGATTGACCGGCAGCGGAGCGGATTGCTTCGCGGGTAATCGCAATTCTGCATCGATGGCGGATCTCCCGGCGAGGGCCGCCGCGCCGAGTTCCTCGCTGGAGTCGGCAACGCTGACCGAGAGGGACTCGGCCTCGCCGCCCGCGCAGTCGGGTTCGATCGACAGCCGGAACTCGAGGTCCGGCAATTCGATCAGGCGCAAACCCGCGGCACCCGGTTCGATGTCCACTCTCGCCGGCGAGGCCGCGACGCGCATCTGTGGCGCTTCGTCGGCCAGCGCCGGGACGAGTACCGCCATCAGGGCGAGAGCTGCCGAATGGACGATGCGCATGCAACCAACTCTACGGCAGGCGCGTCATAAAACAAGTCACCGGGCCGGAGTAAGCTGCTCCCCATGATGAGAAGAACCCTGCATCTCACCTACAAGGTGGCGCGGCGCATCGCCATCGCGGTCGTCGGCGCCACCGTCGTCCTGCTGGGCATCGTCATGATCGTGACTCCGGGGCCCGGGCTCGTCGTCATCCCGGTGGGCCTCGCCATCCTGAGCCTGGAGTTCGCGTGGGCAAGGGCGTGGCTGCGCCGCTTGCGGCGGTTGCTCAGCACCAATGGGGCGAGCGCCAGGGCCCGGCGCGCGGAGCGTCACCGCCGGCGCGTCGCACCCTGAAGAACTGCGGATAAAAAGGGAGGCGCCGGAGAGCTGAATTCGAGATCAAAATCAGCGGGCCATCCGACATGGAGGTCTCCGGCGCCCAAGCATTAACGGCAGGGGTTGCCGCCGGGCCTTCCTGGCCCGTCTCGCCGGCATTCCGGCCGGCTCTTACCGATGGCGCGCCGGGCTTCGGGGGGAGAAGCGTGTTGGCGGCGCCATCGGAGGGGGTTCTTTCGCGGTGTCCGTTAAGACTGCCCTGACTAGCGAAGCGCGATTAGCGTTGAAGTGGGGTCGTTAGACCGTAGTTCAAGGTTTGGTTCCCTCGCGAGCCAAAGGCCGTGCCGGCCGCCGATCCGACGCCGATCAATACGACCAGCGCGGCGAGCAGCGCCAGGCTGCCCTCGATTCTCCTGTTCCTCATTGCCATCTCCTGACATGTGTTGGCGCGGCATCCGGCCGCGCGCCCAAGCGTTGCCTCTCTATTGCAGGACGCGTGCCAAGTCGCTGTTTCTTTAATTTTCAATGAGTTAACTTACAAACAGCCTTACGGAATTTCGTAGTTAACGAAATGTCGTAACCCTGAATTACGAAATTCCGTATAATCCGGTCATGAACACGCACCACGACTATCGCTGGATGTTCCGCAAGTTGCCGGCCATGGCGACTTCGATCGGGCCGGACGGCACTTACCTCGACGTCAACGATGCACTCGTCGAGAGGCTGGGCTATTCGCGCGAAGACATGATTGGTCGGCGCCCTGCCGAATTCGTGACCCCGGATTCTGCGCGGCGCATCGAGAAGGAATTCATGCCGGCACTCCGGCGCACGGGCCGCCTCGAGAACAAGCCCATCGCGTTCGCCGCCGCCAATGGCGAGGTCGTGGAATGCATGGTCAATTCGATCGTCGACCACGATCGCGAGGGCGCGTTCCTGCGCACGATCGCGATCTATGCCGAGATCACGGACCTGGCGCGTGCCGATTTCAAGTATCGCGACCTGTACCGGCTGACGCCCGCCATGCTCCACACCGTGGATGCGGAAGGTCGTGTCATCACAGTCACCGATCATTGGCTGAAAAAGCTCGGCTACTCGCGCGAAGAAGTGCTGGGCCGCCCGATCAGCGACTTTTTCACCAAGTCCGAGCGCAGGCGCTTCAGCGCCGACCGCTTGCAGGATCTGATCAGTCGCGGCGACTTCGAGAACGAGGAGCGACAGGTCGTTACCCGGGATGGACGCGTGCTCGATCTCATCGTGTCCTCGATTTCGTCCCGGAATTCGAAAGGCAAGGTCGACCGGATGCTTATGGCATCCAAGGACGTCACGAAACGCAAGCAGGCCGAGCGCGAGTTGCGGCTGACGCTCGCCGAGAATGCGCGTTTGCGCGAAGAACTCGAGCACGAGCGCGACTATCTGCGCGAGGAAGTGAACGTGGCGATGAACTTCGGCCGCATCGTCGGCAAGAGTGACGCCTTGCAACGCATGCTCGGTCGTGTCGAAGCTGTCGCCGAGACGCCGGCGAGCGTGTTGCTGCAGGGCGAGTCGGGTGTCGGCAAGGAACTCGTCGCACACGCGATCCATGCCCGCAGCCCGAGAGCCGACGGACCGCTCGTGAAGGTCAACTGTCCGTCGATTCCAAAGGAACTGTTCGAGAGCGAATTTTTCGGCCACGTCCGGGGCGCATTCACCGGCGCACACCGTGACCGGATCGGCCGCTTTCAGCTCGCGGACGGCGGCACGATCTTTCTCGACGAGGTCAGCGAGATCCCGCTGGAGCTGCAGGGCAAGCTGCTGCGGGTACTCCAGGAGAGCGAATTCGAACGCGTCGGCGACGACGAAACCCGCACGGTGGACGTGCGCGTGATCGCCGCCACCAACCGCGATCTGGAGC
Source organism: Woeseiaceae bacterium (assembly GCA_049583345.1). Taxonomy (GTDB): domain Bacteria; phylum Pseudomonadota; class Gammaproteobacteria; order Steroidobacterales; family Woeseiaceae; genus UBA1847. The sequence goes on along the minus strand of JBAUVS010000063.1, from coordinate 8,387 downwards.
AACTCATCGTCGATGGCGAATTTCGCGAAGACCTGTTCTACCGGCTCAGCGTCTTCCCGATCGACGTCCCGCCGCTGCGTGAGCGCGAAGGCGACGTCGTGCAACTGGCACAACATTTCCTGGAGAAGACCTGCCACGACTTCGGGCGGCCGCTGCTGACCCTGAACCGCGCGCAGGCCGGCCAGCTGCGGTCCTACGAGTGGCCCGGCAATGTGCGGGAGCTCAAGAACGTCATCGAACGCGCCGTGATCCTGTCGCCCGGGAACGTGTTGCGCCTCGACCTCTCCATGCCTAATCTTGCACCGCCGCGGGCAGATCAGCCTGCCGCGGACGAAGCCGACGAATCCGTGCTGACGGAGGAGCAGATGCGAGAATTCACGAAACGGAACATCGTCGCGGCGCTCGAGCGCAGCAACTGGCGCGTGTCCGGTCGGAGCGGTGCCGCCGAGCTGCTCGGTGTCCGGCCGACGACGCTCGCGGATCGCATTCGCTCGTTCGGCATCGAAAAGCCCGCGCGGCCGCGGGCCTGATGCGGGTCGCAGTCACCACAGCGGCGCTGATCGCCCTGACTCCGGCGGTCCAGGCGGCCACGGATGCGCTGCCTGCGCCGGTGGCGGCGGTCCTCTCGCACCGCCAGTTGCCGCCGGACAGCCTCAGCCTCTTCGTCCGGGACCTCACCACCGACGAGGTCGTATTGCGATGGAACGAATCCGTGCCGCGCAATCCCGCGTCGACGATCAAGCTCCTCACGACCCTGGTCGCGCTCGACATGCTCGGGCCGACCTATCGCTGGCATACGGACGTGTATGCGATGGGTGACGTGGAGGGCGGCAGGTTGCACGGAGACCTGTTGTTGCGCGGCGGAGGCGATCCCTACCTCGTCACGGAGCGGGTATGGCAGATGCTGCGTCGCGTTCGGCAGGCGGGCATACGGGACATCGACGGCGATCTGCTGATCGACGACAGCTATTTCGTCGTGACGCACTCCGATCCGGCGGCTTTCGACGGCCAGCCGCTCAGGGCGTACAACGTGGCGCCGAATGCGTTGATGGTGAATTTCAAGGTCGTGCGATTCTGGTTCGAGCCGGATCGGGACGGCGGCCGTGTGCTCGTGCGGCCGGACCCACCGCTGCCGAACCTGCAGATAGTCAATCATCTGACAACCAGGCCCGGGCCGTGCCGCGGATACCAGCGCGGCATCGCGATATCGGCGAACGACGCGATCGACAGGATTAACTTCAACGGCCGCTTCCCGACAGGCTGCGATCGATACGCGATGGATCGCACGGTGCTGAGCCACAACGCATTCGTGTACGGGGAATTCGTCTCGCTGTGGCGGGAATCGGGTGGCGGCTTCGGCGGCGGCTGGAAGAACGTCGTGACGCCGGCGGATGCCGAGCCGATCGTGGAGTTCGAGTCGCTGCCGCTCGCCGACGTGATCGCGCGGATCAACAAATACAGCAACAATGTCATGGCGCGGCAGCTCCTCTATACGCTCTCGGCCGCGGTGCTCGGCCCGCCCGGCGTCGAGGCGGGTGGCCGCAAGGTGGTCAGGGACTGGCTGACGGCCCACGGGATGACGGCATGCGCGCTGGACTACGAGAACGGCGCAGGCCTGTCACGCGACACGCGCATCACTGCCCGCGACCTCGAGGCCTTGCTCGACTTCGCCTGGCAACAACCCTATATGCCCGAATTCGTCGCCTCGCTGTCGCTGTCCGGCCTCGACGGCACGCTGTCGAAGCGCCTCGACGACGGCGCGCTGGCAGGCGTTGCACACCTGAAGACCGGCTCGATGGATGACGTGACGGCGGTCGCGGGTTACCTGCAGGCGCGGTCGGGACACCGTTACTCGGTCGTCGCGCTGCAGAATTACAGCGATGTTCATCGCGGGCCCGGCGACGAGGTCCAGGAGGCGCTCCTCGAGTGGCTCAACGCACGGTGACCCATGCATACAGGCGAGTGCGGGCTGCGGGCGGGGATTTCACGGCGGCTTCTAGTAGACTCGCGTTCTGAAGGGAGGTCGATCATGCGTTTTCTTGTCGCAGTCCTGCTAACGATGCCGGCGCTGGCCGTCGCCGAAACGGCCTACGTCACGGATACACTGCAGCTCGGCATGCACCACGCCGCGGACACGAGCGACCAGCCGTTCCGGAGCCTCGACAGCGGTCAGGCCGTCGAGATCCTCGATCGCACGCGGTACTACGCCCATGTACAGCTTCCGGACGGCACGGAAGGCTACGTCAAGGCCGCGTATCTCGTCGGCGACAAGCCGGCGAAGCTGATCGTCGCCGAGACGCAGGCCGAGCGCGACCGGCTCGCGACGGAGCTGGAAGAAACCAAGAAAGCCTTTGCCCAACCGTCGGCCACGATCGATGCCCTGAAACAGAAGGCGGCCACCCTCCAGCAGGAACTCGACGCGGGCAAGGCGAAGCTCGCCGAGCTCGGCGACGAAAACAGCGCGCTGCGGAGCCGGCAGCAGCAATACGCACACAGCATGCCGCTGTCGTGGGTCGCCGGCGCCGCCGGCGCTTGCCTGGTTGCCGGCTTCATCGGAGGGCTGGCATGGGTCGACTACCGGAGCCGCAGACGGCACGGCGGGATCCGTATCTACTGACGTTGCGCGGCGGCCGGCGCAGTCGGCCCTTATGCCGCGACGTTATAAGCCGATAAAAACAAAATTGTTCAGCTCGGGCAGACGGCTCCCTAAGGTGCGGCCAACGCGTTTTGTGCGCCGCAGAAGGCTCTCGCGCGGCGCTCCGGGGAGAGGGATTCATGAGCAGCACTGCCGCGGGCGGCCTCGCCGCGCCGCTCGAGGACCAGCAGGCCGCGCGCATCCGCGAGGCGGTGGCCGGACTGTCGCAGTCCCAGCTGCAGTGGGTGAGCGGCTATATTGCCGGGCTGGCCGCCGCCGGGGCCGCGCCGGAATCGGCGGCCGCAGCCGACGCCGGAGAAACCCTGACGATCCTCTACGCTTCGCAGACGGGCAATGGCCAGCGGATCGCCGAATCGCTGGCCGAGCGTGCCCGAGACAAGGGCTATCCGGTACGGCTCGAGAACCTTGCCGGCTACAAGCCGGCAGCACTTCGGCGGGAGACGCTGGTCACGTTCGTCGTCAGCACGCACGGGGAAGGCGACCCGCCGGACGATGCCGAGCTCTTCCACGAATTCATCCTGTCGCCGCGCGCGCCGGAGTTGCCGAAGCTGCGCTATTCGGTGCTCGCTCTGGGCGACAGCAGCTACGTCAATTTCTGCCAGACGGGCCGCGAATTCGATGCGCGGCTCGAGGCGCTGAAGGCCGAGCGACTCGGCCCGATCGTTGAATGCGACCTTGACTATGAGGCGGCGGCCGACGCCTTCAGCGAATCGATCGTCGAACGTCTCCCGGAACTGATCGGCGCACGCGCCGCGACACCGCGTCTGCGCGCCGTCAACACCAAGGCGGTGTACGACAGGCATCGGCCGTTTGCCGCGGAGGTGCTCTGTAACCAGAAGATCACCGGCGCCAACTCGAGCAAGGACGTCCGCCACATCGAACTGTCGCTCGAAGGGTCCGGGATCACATACGAACCCGGCGACGCACTCGCCGTGGTCGTCGAGAATCCGCCGCAGCTGGTGGCGCAGTTCGTCGATGCGCTGGGGGTCGACGCCGGGACGGAAGTGCACGTCGGCGAGCGCCGCACCACGCTCGCCGAGGCGCTGGCCAGGGACCTCGAGATCACTGCGCCGAATCTGGGCTTCCTGCGCGCCTGGGCCGCCCTGAGCGGCGCCGCGGAGCTGTCCGCGCTGCTCGAGCCCGAGCGGCAGGCCGAGCTGTCCCGGTTCGTCGACGCGCATCAGATCATCGATATCCTGCGTCGATTCCCGGCAACCGTCGGCGCCGGGGAGTTCGTCGCCATTTTGCGCAAGCTGAGTCCGCGCTCCTATTCCATCGCGTCGTCGCTGTCCGCCAATCCGGACGAGGTGCATCTGACGGTCGCCGCCGTGCGCTACGTTGCCCACGGCAGCGAACACTGGGGCTCGGCGTCCACGCACCTCGCCGATCGCATCGAAGCGGGCGATCGCGTGTCGGTGTACGTCGAATCCAACCCGCGCTTCCGCCTGCCGGCGGACGACGTGCCGATCGTCATGATCGGCCCCGGCACCGGCGTCGCGCCGTTCCGCGCTTTCGTCGAGGAACGCGCCGAACGCGGCGCCCCGGGCAGGAACTGGCTGTTCTTCGGCGACCGAACATTCTCCGAGGATTTCCTGTACCAGCTGGAATGGCAGCGTCACCTGCGGGACGGACACGTCACGCGCATGGACGTCGCGTTCTCGCGCGACACCGAGCACAAGATCTACGTGCAGCAGCGTATCCGCGAATGCGGCGCCGAACTCTGGCGCTGGATCGAGGCCGGTGCGGTCATCTACGTTTGCGGCGATGCAAAGCACATGGCACCGGACGTCCACGAGGCGCTGATCGACGTGATCGGCGCCGGTGCGAACGTCGGACGCGCCGACGCCACGGCGCGTCTCAAGGAGCTGCGCCGCGCGGGTCGTTACCAGCGCGACGTCTACTGATGGCCGGGTTGTCCGACGTCGAGCGGATCAAGGCGCGCAGCCGGCACCTGCGCGGCACGCTCGCCGAGAGCCTGGAAGACCCGCTCACCGGCGCGATCGCTGCGGACGACACGCAGTTGTCGAAATTCCACGGCATCTATCAGCAGGACGATCGCGACGTCCGCAGCGAACGCCAGCGCCAGCGGCTCGAGCCCGCCTGGAGCTTCATGATCCGCGCACGCGTACCCGGCGGGACCCTGAGCACGTCACAATGGCAAGGGATGGATCGCATCGCCCGCACGTATGCCGGCAATGCGATCCGGCTGACCACGCGGCAGGCGATTCAGCTGCATGGCGTCGTAAAGCGCGAACTGAAGCCGATGATCGCGGCGATCAACCAGGAACTGCTGGACACGATCGCCGCCTGCGGCGACGTGAATCGCAACGTCATGGCGCCGCCACTGCCGTCCCTGTCGGCGATCCATCGCGAGGTGCAGGCGCAGGCACGCGCACTGAGCGATCACCTGACGCCCGCGACCCGCGCCTATCACGAGATCTGGCTGGACGGCGAGAAAATCGTGTCGGGCGCGCAGGAAGCGGAGCCGATCTACGGCGACAGCTACCTGCCCCGGAAATTCAAGACGGCGTTCGCCGTGCCGCCGCGCAACGACACGGACGTGCACGCCCAGGATCTCGGCTTCGTGGCGATCGTCGAGGGCGGCAGGCTCGCCGGCTACGACGTGCTGGTCGGCGGCGGCATGGGCATGACGCACGGCGAGACGGCGACCTTCCCGAGACTCGCCGACGTCCTCGGCTTCTGCACGCCCGGGCAGGTGATCGCCGTCGCCGAGGCAGTGGTCACGACGCAGCGTGACTTCGGCGATCGCGGCAATCGCAAACACGCACGACTGAAATACACGATCGAGGATCGCGGCATCGACTGGATCCGGGGCGAGGTCGAGCGGCGGGCAGGCATCGTGTTGAGCGCGGCGAGGCCGTTCTCCTTTACCGGCAACGGTGACGTGTACGGCTGGCAGCGCGACGACACCGGTGCCTGGCACTACACCCTGTTCATCGAGAACGGGCGCGTCATCGACAAGGGCCCGCGGCGGCTCCTGAGCGGATTGCGCGAGATCGCGGCCGTGCATCGCGGCGAGTTCCGGTTGACGGCGAATCAGAACCTGATCGTCGGCGGAGTCGACGAGGCCGACAAGGCCGGCATCGATAGCCTGCTCGAGCGTTTCGGCATCGAGAACACGGCCAGTGCGACGCCGTTGCGGCGGAACTCGATGGCCTGCGTGGCACTGCCGACCTGCGGACTCGCGATGGCCGAGAGCGAGCGTTACCTGCCGTCGCTGATCGATCGTCTCGACGCGCTACTCGGGCGACACGGCCTGGGCGGCGTGCCGATCACGATACGCATGACCGGTTGCCCGAACGGCTGTGCGCGGCCGTATATCGCCGAGATCGGACTCGTCGGCAAGGGCCCGGGCCGCTACAAACTGTATCTCGGCGGGGGTTTCGCCGGCGATCGACTGGCGTGCCTGTACCGCGACAATGCCGACGAGGCGGAGATCCTCGACGCGCTGTCGCCCTTGTTCGCCCGCTACGCGGCCGAGCGGCAGTCCGGCGAGCACTTCGGGGATTTCCTGGTCCGGCAGGGCGTCGTCCGCCGGATTACCGCAGGCCGGGATTTCCATGCAGGGAACGGCGATGACGGCTGAGCGCGACACGGGCGCGAGCCGCGACGGCCTCGCGCGGGAACGCCGTCTCGCGGCGATGTCTGCCGAGGATCGCGTGCTCTGGGCGCTCGAGAATCTGCCGGGCGAACACATCGTCAGCTCCAGTTTCGGCGCGCAGTCCGCCGTGATGCTGCACATGCTCACGCGCCAGAAGCCCGACATCCCGGTTGTGATGATCGATACCGGGTACCTGTTCCCCGAGACTTACCGCTTCGTCGACGAATTGTGCGAGGCGCTCGGCCTGAATCTCGAGATCTTCCGGCCGCGAATCTCGCCCGCCTGGCAGGAAGCGCGCCACGGCAGGCGCTGGGAGCACGGCGTCACGGGTATCGAGGCCTACAACCGGGACAACAAGGTCGAGCCGATGGAACGCGCGCTGGACACACTCGGTGTGCATACCTGGTTCGCCGGCCTGCGTCGCTCGCAGTCCCGCGCCCGCGCGGCCACGCCCTTCGTCGAAGCATCGGGCGAACGCTGGAAAGTGCACCCGATCGCCGACTGGAACGACCGGCGCGTCCACGGCTACCTCGTCCGGCACGGCCTCCCCTACCACCCGCTGTGGGAAAAGGGCTATGTGTCGATCGGCGACGTGCACACGACGCGGCCGCTCGGCGCCGTGGCGACGCACGAAGAGACGCGCTTCTTCGGTCTGAAACGGGAGTGCGGGTTGCACGAGATGGACTTCGGCAAAACCGCCTGACACGTTTTGGTCAGGCGGCGGCGGTCAAATCGTCCGAACAGCCGCCGCGAATCGGCAGGTGCGCGTCCCGGAACAGCTTGTCGATGTCGGACTGTGAGCGGGCGTGACGGGTATGTTCGAGCTGCTCCTCGGTAATGTGCGGGGCGAACAGGCGTATGAAATCGAGCATGTATCGGCGCAGCACGATGTCCTTGCGGAAACCGATCCAGGTCGTGCTGCGCGGAAACAGGCCCCGCGCATCGATCGCCGTAAGGTCCTTCTGATCGTCGCAATCCTCGGCCATGCTGGCGACGATACCCACGCCCAGGCCCATGCGCACGTAAGTCTTGATCACGTCGGCATCGCGGGCGGTGAACACGACGTCGGGCTCGAGTCCCTGCTCGGCGAATGCCCGCTTCAGCGAAGACTGGCCGCCGAAGCTGAACACGTAGGTCACGAGGGGGTAGCCGGCGAGGTCCTCGAGCGTGGGTTTTCGCTCCAGCCGGGTCAGCTCGTGATTCTGCGGGACGATGATCTTGCGGTCCCAGTGATAACTCGGTACCAGCAACAGGTCGCTGAAGAGTTCCTTCGACCCGGTCGCGATCGCGAAATCGATCTCGTTCGCCGCCACCATGTCCGCGATCTGTTCCGAGGTACCCTGGTGCAGGTTGAGGCTCACGCCGGGATAGCGGTCGCGGAACTCGCGGATCACGTCCGGCAGCACGTAACGGGCCTGCGTGTGCGTCGTCGCGATCGACAAGGTCCCTTCCTCCTCGCGGTAGAAGTCCGACGCGAGGCTGCGGATATTGTCCACTTCGGCCATGATGATCCGGGCCCGGTCGATCACCTGTTCGCCGGCGGCCGTGATGCCGCCCAGGCTCTTGCCCTTGCGCGCAAACAACTGCATCCCGAGCTCCTCCTCGAGGAGCTTGAGTTGCTTGCTGACCCCCGGCTGAGACGTGTACAGCTTTTCCGCTGCCTGCGTGATATTCAGCCCGTTGTCGACGATCGCCAGCAGATATTTCAGTTGTTGTAGTTTCATTCTGAATACTGCGAGCCTACGGCATCATTTTGTGACCAATAGTACTCACGAATGTTTCAATCGCTTGCCATGGCTGCCCCGGAGCCCGTTGCCGGGTCGCAACAGGCGCCGCTTGCGGGCCGCGGAGACCGGACCCTACATATAACACAGGGTTATAATGGCAGAAAGCATGCGTCTTTTTTGGATCCGCCGCGAATCGATATAGTTGCGCGACGCTGTTTGCGGTCGGATTCGTGGACTATTTCCCGGCATTCCTCGATCTCGGCGGCCGCGCCTGCCTCCTGGTCGGCGCGGGCGAGGTCGCTCATCGCAAGGCACGGCTGCTGCTGGCCGCCGGTGCCCGACTCACCGTGGTTGCCCCGCAGGCCTGCCCGCAAATCGAGAC
>JBAUVS010000062.1:0-5082 GCA_049583345.1 Woeseiaceae bacterium | reverse complement strand
GTCGTCGTACCACGCCATCGCGCGGCCGGCCTCGGGCCGACCGTGAGCAAGGTCGCCGCCGGCGCCGCCGAACACCTGCCGTTCGTGTCCGTTGCGAATACTGGCCGGGTGCTGGGCTGGCTGGCGGACTACGGGGTCGCGGTCGTGGGCACGAGCGACAGCGCCACGACGAGCCTGTTCGATACCGACCTCGACCGCCCGCTGGCACTGGTCATGGGCGGCGAACACCGGGGGCTCGGCAAGGCCGTCGCCAGCCGCTGCGAGGTGCTGGTGAGCCTGCCCATGGCGGGCGCCGTGTCCAGCCTGAACGTGTCCGTGGCCGCCGGCATCTGCCTGTACGAGGCGCTGCGCCAGCGCCGCATGCGGCTTGCACCGGCGCCTCCCAGCGGGTAGGATTCGCGTCCCCGCAGGACAGGGCGGGGCGGTCTCGCGACCGAAGCCTCTTGCCGCACCGGCTGACCGGGCGGCTGTAATCCACAAGGGGAGACAATGCGACACTACGAAATCGTATTCCTGGTCCACCCGGACCAGAGCGAGCAGGTGCCGGCCATGGTGGAAAAGTACCAGGGCATGGTGACTGCCGCCGGCGGTGCGGTCCATCGCACCGAAGACTGGGGCCGCCGCCAGCTGGCGCACCCCATCCACAAGGTCCACAAGGCGCACTACGTCCTGTTGAACATCGAGTGCGATCAGGCCGTGCTCGAAGAGATCAAGGGTGCCTTCCGCTTCAACGACGCGGTGCTGCGTTACCTGGTCATCGCGCGGCGCGAAGCGGTCACGGCCGCCTCGCCCATGGCCGTTGCCGTCGCCGAGGAGAAGGCCAAGGAGCGTGAAGCGCAGCAACGGCGCGAAGCCAAGGCCGCCGCCGAGGCCGCCATGCGCGCCGACGAGGAAGCCGAGGACGAGCAAGCCGGGGACGAAGAAGCCGAAGTCACCGAGTCCGGCGACGACAGCGACGAGGATTCCTCGAAGGACAGCAAGGCAGGGGACGAGCCGGCCGAAGGCGAGGCGGCCGCTGCCGACGACACGGATGACGACGCGGCGGAAGCCGTCGTCGAGAAGCGCGCCTGAGGAGAACCGCAATGAGCCGATATTCACGCAGGCGCAAGTACTGCCGCTTTACCGCCGAAGGCATTACCGAGATCGACTACAAGGATCTCAATCTGCTGAAGGCGTACGTCACCGAGACGGGCAAGATCGTCCCGAGCCGGATTACCGGCACGAACTCGCGCTACCAGCGCCAGCTGGCGGCTGCCGTCAAGCGGGCACGCTATCTCGCGTTGTTGCCGTACACGGACCGGCACTAGTCGGTCCTGCAGGAGACCGGAGTGCAGCCGCTGATCGCGTGGCTGGTCGCCCGGCCGCAAAACGCCGTCATTGCCCTCGTGGCAACCCTGTTGCTGCCGCTGTTGAAGGTCGTGAGCGGGATCATCATGGTACTGCTCGTGTTGCGGCAGGGCGTGGTAAGGGCGGCGCTCGAGGGCCTGGCGGCGGGCGCGCTGTTGGCAGTCGTCGCCGCAATTGCCGGCGGGCCGGCGGTGCAGGTCGCGACCGCCGTGGCGACGACCTGGCTACCCGCGGTGGCGCTGGCTGCCATGCTGCAGTACACGCGGTCATTGACGCTGACGCTGCAGGTCGCGGTGTTGTTGGCGGCGTCGGCAACCGCGGTACTCCACGCCGCCGTGCCGGACCCTGTGGCATGGTGGCAGCCGGTCATGGACCAGCTGCTGGACTGGGCGCGTCAGAATAACCTGCAACAGCAGGCGGACCTGATGGAATCGGAGCCTGCGATGACCGCCAATATGATGACGATGGCCATGGTGCTGTCGAGTTGGTCGCTGTACGCCATATACCTGTTGTTGGGGTACAGGGCGTCCGAGGCGCTGCCCGGGACAAGTCGCAATTTCGGCAGGTTTCTCGACTTGAATTTCGGGCGTGTAATTGCGTTGATGACGGCCGTGTTGGCGACACTGGCCGCCGCAAGCGGTGCGGCTTGGTTGCAGGGCACGGCATTCGTGCTCTTCGCCGTGTTCTGGCTGCAGGGCCTCGCGGTCCTGCACTGGATGTATGCGGCGGGCGTGGTGCCGCTGTTCGTAGTGATCATTACCTACGTCCTGTTGCCGGTGCTGCACGTTTTTTTGATGTTGGCGCTCGCGATGCTGGGATACACCGATGCGTGGTTCCGGTTTCGTCGGCGCGCCGCGAAGCAGATTTGACAAATGGGAACTGAACGATGAACGTCATACTTCTGGATAATGTCGAGAATCTCGGCACGATCGGCGAGCTCGTAAAGGTCAAGGCCGGTTACGGGCGCAACTTTCTGATACCTCAGGGCAAGGCGGCGCTGGCGACGCCCGCCAACATCAAGGCGCTGGAGGCACGCCGCGCCGAGCTCGAGAAGGCGGCGGCCGAGGAACTCTCGGCGGCGAAGGAGCGCTTCAAGGCGATCGACGGGACCGAAGTCGTCATCGCGGCCAATGCGGGCAGCGAAGAAAAGCTGTTCGGCTCGATCGGGCCGATCGATATCGTCGAGGCCCTCGAGAAGGTACAGATCGAGGTGGAGCGCAGCGAGGTCCGCATGCCCGAGGGCCCGATCCACGAACTGGGCGAGTTCGAGATCGGCGTGCATCTGCACAGCGACGTGAATGCCACGGTGAAGGTGCGCGTCGTCGGGGCGGAGTAATACGGGCGAGCGCCTGTTGTGATACCTTAAAAATACGGCAGGGTCGACCGGCGAAGCAGACGGCAAATGGTTCGAGCACTGGATGACGGCGTGACGACCGCAGGCGCTGAACAGCGCCTCAAGGTACCGCCACATTCGATCGAGGCCGAGCAGTCCCTGCTCGGGGGACTGATGCTCGATCACCAGTCCTGGGACAAGGTCGCCGACATCGTCTCCGAGCGCGACTTCTACCGCAAGGACCACCGCCTCATATTCTCTGCCATCGCGGCGCTCGCAGAGGCCGCCAGTCCCTGCGACGTCGTCACGGTGTCGGAGCACCTCGGTAACCGCGGGCAGCTCGACGACGCGGGCGGGCTCGAATACCTGGCCACGCTCGCCAACGAATCCCCCGGAGCCGCCAATGCCCGGGCGTACGCGCGCATCCTGCGCGAACGCTCGATGCTGCGGGCGCTCATCAGCGCCGGCAACCAGATCAGCGGCGCGGCGTTCACGACCGACGGCCGCAGCGCCGCCGAGATCGTCGACGAGGCCGAGCGCCTGGTCTTCGAGATCGCCGAGTCCGGTGCCCGCGGCCGCAGCGGATTCCGGGCGCTGAAGCAAATCCTGCCGGAGGCGGTTGACCGCATCGACGTCCTGCACCAGTCCGAGGGCGACATCACCGGGATCCCGAGCGGCTTCACGGAATTCGACAAACTGACCGCGGGCCTGCAGGCCGGCGAATTGATCGTGATTGCCGGGCGACCCTCGATGGGCAAGACGACGCTGGCCATCAACATCGCCGAGAATGCGGCGATCGGTTCGAAAGTACCGACCGCGATCTTCTCCATGGAGATGCCCTCGCAACAGCTCGCATTCCGCATGATCTCGTCGCTGGGACGCGTCAACCAGACGCATCTCCGCACCGGCAAATTCCCCGACGAGGACTGGTCGCGTATCAATACGGCGGTGCAACTGATGTCGGATGCGCCGATCTTCATCGACGACACGGCCGGACTCTCGCCGACCGAGATCCGCGCCAGGGCGAGGCGCCTGCAGCGCGAACACGGCCTCGGCCTCATCGTCGTCGACTATCTGCAGCTCATGGCCGTGCCCGGCAGCAAGGAGAATCGCGCGACCGAGATCTCCGAGATCTCGCGATCGCTGAAGGCGCTGGCGAAGGAACTTGCCCTGCCGATCATCGCGTTGTCGCAGCTCAATCGGGGCGTCGAGCAGCGTACCGACAAGCGTCCCGTCATGTCGGATCTGCGCGAGTCGGGCGCCATCGAGCAGGACGCGGACCTGATCGTCTTCATCTATCGCGAAGAAGTCTACAACCAGGACACGCCGCGCAAGGGCATCGCGGACATCTCGATCGCGAAGCAGCGCAACGGCCCGATAGGCGATTTCCCGCTGACCTTCGTGGGCCGTTACACCAAGTTCGAGAACTGGGCGCCCGATACCTATGCGGACGAGGCCTATCCGTGACGTTCGGGGCTCGGGCACTGATACGGCTCGGCGCACTCAAACATAATCTCAGTGTCATCCGCGACGCGGCACCGGGCGCGAAGGTCATGGCCGTTGTCAAGGCGAACGCCTACGGCCACGGCCTGGAAACGGTCGCCGCCAGCCTTGGCGATGCCGACGCCTTCGCGGTGGCGCGGCTGCCGGAGGCGATCCGCCTCCACGAATCCGGGATCGACAAACCCATCGTGTTGCTGGCCGGCGCGATGTCGAACGCGGAGCTGGGTGATGCGCTGCAGCGCGGCTTCGAGCTGGTGGTCCATTGCACCGAGCAGCTCGAACAGCTCGAGGCGGCCGGGCAGTCGCGTGCCGTGGTGTGGCTCAAGTTCGATACCGGGATGAACCGGCTCGGCTTCGCACCGGAACAGGCGCCGGAGCTGATCGAGCGTGTTCGGCGTTGCCGGGCCGTCGGCGAGCTGCGCCTGATGTCGCACCTGGCGAGCGCGGACGAACTGGACGACCCGACGACGCGGCGGCAGCTCGGCCGCTTCCGCGAGATCGCCGAAGGCTTCGACGGCGCGGTCAGCATCGCCAATGCACCGGGGACGCTGGGCTGGCCGGAGCTGCGCGGCACCGGGGAGACCCTGGGCACCACGGGCGATCACTGGATCCGGCCAGGCATCGCCCTGTACGGGATCTCGCCATTCCCGGGGCGCACGGGAGCCGACCTCGGCCTGATCCCCGTCATGCAGTTCGAGGCCAGGCTCATCGCCGTAAAGCCACTGCGAGAAGGCGCGCGGGTCGGCTACAAGGGCCGCTATCGCGCCCAGAAGGATTCCATGCTCGGCATCATCTCGGCGGGATACGGCGACGGCTATACGCGGCACTTCCGTACCGGCACGCCGGTATTGATCAACGGCCGCCGCGTGCCGCTGGTCGGCCTCGTGTCGATGGACCTG
>JBAUVS010000061.1:0-7038 GCA_049583345.1 Woeseiaceae bacterium | reverse complement strand
GGGCCACGGTCAGCGGCCCGCAAAGAAACGCCGGCGATCGGTGCATCCGGTAGCGGCTGTGCCGGGCGAGGCCATCCGGGCGGGCATGGCCGGGCAAGTAAAACGGGACGTCACCGGCGCGGTGGCGAGACGGGGGCCCAGTGCGTAGAATTCGCCGCCCATCTCGTGGACCATTACGCCATGCAACAGGGGTTCGACGTCATCGTCGTCGGCGGCGGTCATGCCGGCACCGAGGCTGCGCTGGCCGCGGCCCGCGCCGGCGCCGATACCCTGCTGGTGACGCAGAAGCGGTCCGGGCTCGGCCAGATGAGTTGCAATCCGTCCATCGGCGGAATCGGCAAGGGCCACCTCGTGCGAGAGATCGATGCGCTCGGCGGCGCCATGGCCATCGCGATCGATCGTGCCGGCATCCAGTTCCGGACACTCAATGCGAGCAAGGGGCCGGCGGTGCGTGCCACCCGCGCGCAGGCCGACCGCGAGCTGTACAAGCGTGCAATCCGCTGGCTGCTCGAACACCGGCGGGGGCTGACCATCGTGGAAGCCTCGGTCGCGGACCTCATCGTCGCCGCTGACTGCGTCGCCGGCGTGGTGACCGAAGACGGACGGCGCCTTTTGGCCCGCAACGTCGTCCTGACCGTCGGCACTTTCCTCGGCGGCCGGATACTCATCGGCCGCGACGAGACACCGGGAGGTAGGGCCGGGGATGCGCCGTCCAACCGGCTCGCATCGCGTCTGCGCGAGCTGCCCTTCGGCGTGGCGCGCCTGAAGACGGGCACGCCGCCGCGGCTCGACGGCCGCACGCTCGACTACGCGGCGATGGAGCAGCAGCCGGGGGATACGCCGACGCCGGTGTTCTCCTACCTGGGGCGCCGTGCCGACCATCCCCGGCAGGTCGCTTGCCACGTGACCCGGACCTCCGAGGCGACCCACGACATCATCCGCGGCTCGCTCGGCGAATCGCCGATGTATACGGGGGTCATCGAGGGTATCGGGCCCCGCTACTGCCCCTCCGTCGAGGACAAGGTCGTGCGCTTCGCGCAGCGCGCCTCGCACCAGGTCTTCGTCGAGCCCGAAGGCCTGACGACGGACATCGTCTATCCGAACGGCATCTCGACGAGCCTGCCGGCCGACGTACAGGAACGCTTCGTGCGCACGATCGCGGGTTTCGAGAATGCACGCATCACCCAGCCGGGCTACGCGATCGAATACGATTACTTCGATCCGCGGGCGCTCAAGCCCACGCTGGAGACGCGAGTGCTCGGCGGTCTCTTTTTCGCGGGCCAGATCAACGGTACCACCGGCTACGAAGAGGCCGCGGCACAGGGCTTGCTTGCGGGCGTCAATGCGGCGCGGCGTGCGCAGGACCGGGATGGCTGGTTTCCGAAACGGCACGAGGCCTATCTCGGCGTGCTCGTCGACGACCTGATCACGCGCGGCGTGAGCGAACCGTACCGCATGTTCACGAGCCGTGCCGAATATCGCCTGACGCTGCGCGAAGACAACGCCGACGCCCGGCTGACCCCGGTCGGGCGTACACTCGGTCTGGTCGATGATGTGCGCTGGGCGAGTTTCGAAGCGAAACAAACGGCGGTCGCCGCGGAGCAGCGGCGCCTCGAGAGCATCCGGATTCCAGGGGCGGGGGCCACGGCGGCGGCACTGCTGAAACGTCCGGAGTATCGCTATGCGGACGTGGCGGCGTTGCCGGAGGTCGGTGGCGCGGTAACGGAGTTTGCCGCCGAACAGCAGGAACAGGTCGAATTGCAGATCGAGGTACAGGCGAAGTACTCCGGCTACATCGAGCGCCAGACGCGCGAGATCGCGCGGCATGCGCGGCAGGAATCGCTGCGCCTGCCTGAGGATATCGACTACGGCGCGGTGCATGGCCTGTCGACGGAAGCGCGGCAGCGCCTCGTCGCGGCACGGCCGGCGACGCTCGGCCAGGCCTCGAGGCTGGAAGGGATGACGCCCTCGGCGGTCTCTCTATTGCTCGTACACCTGAAGAGAAGGCAACTCAGGGAGTCTGCGTGATGAACCGCGAACGCCTGACGCTCATCGCCCTGGTGGCAATCCTCCTGCTCTCCATCTTCGTGATCTGGTCCGTCGGGCCCGGCGGCAGGGAGCAATCGGCGCACTCGGTCCTGAAGCGCGGGCTGGTTTCGGACCCGGAATCTCTGGATCCGCAGAGGGCCCGTACCGTGCAGGCGAATGACGTGCTGCGCGACATCGGGGAGGGCCTCGTGTCCTATTCGCCGAACGGAGATCTCGTCCCCGGCGTCGCGCGGTCCTGGGAACCCTCTGAGGACGGACTGACCTACACCTTCACGCTGCGCGCGGATGCGCGCTGGTCGAACGGCGACCCCGTCACCGCGGACCAGTTCGTGCTCAGTCTCCGCCGGCTCGTGGACCCGGCCACGGGCGCCTTCTATGCCGAGCTGCTCGCCAATATCGAGAATGTGCCCGAGATTCTGAAGGGAGACAAACCGCCGGCAGAGCTCGGCGTCGAGGCGCCCGATGCGCACACGCTGGTGATCCGGCTGTCGAGCCCGACACCGTATCTGCCCAAACTCATGGCGCTCCCGAGCACGTTCCCGGTGTATCCGCCGATACTGAAAAAATTCGGCGACGACTTCGCGCGGCCGGGTAACCTGGTGTCCAACGGCGCTTACAAGCTGGATGCCTGGCAGCCGGGCTCCATGCTCAGGCTGTCTCGCAACGAGCATTACTGGAACAGTGCGGCGACCGCGATCGACGAGGTGCAATACCTCGTGGTGACGGACGAGAACACGCAGCTGAACCGATTCCGTGCCGGCGAGCTGGATATCACCGACACGGTACCGCCGAAGGACTTCGACGCGTTGCGGGCCGAATTCACGGGCGAACTGCACGTCGCACCGTATCTGGGGGTCTACTACTACGGGTTCAATCTGACGAAGCCGCCGTTCAAGGACAATCCGTTGCTCCGCCAGGCGCTGTCGATGGCCATCGACCGCGACGCCCTGGTCGAGAAGGTCACACGGCGCGGAGAACAGCCGGCCTACAGCTGGGTGCCGCCGAATCTGGGCAACTATCAGCCGAGACGATTCCCCTACGCGGACCTGAGCCAGGATGAACGCAACCGGAAGGCGCTGCAGCTCTACAACCAAGCCGGCTACGACAAAGGCCGTCCGCTGCATGTGACGCTGCACTACGTGGCATCGGATACAGACGAGGCTATCGCGGTCGCGGTCAGTGACATGTGGCGCCAGGTGCTGGGCGTCGAGACCGACCTCAGGAGCGTGGAACACAAGGTCTTGCTGGTCCTGATCCACGAGCGCAAGGTGACACAGATTTTCCGCTCGAGCTGGATCGGCGATTACGACGAGCCGAACACGTTCCTGGAGATCATGGAAAGCGATAATCCGGCGAACCTGCCCGCTTACTCCAGCCCCGAATTCGATGCCTTGATGAAAAAGGCGGCCACACAGACCGATCCCGATCGGCGCGAGCTGTTTCTCGAGGAGGCCGAGCGGCAGATGCTTTCGGATCATCCACTCATCCCTCTCTATTTCTACGTCAGCAAGCACCTTGTCGCGTCGAAGGTCCGCGGCTGGCAAGACAACATGCTCGATTATCATTACAGTCAGCAACTGAGCCTGGCGCCCCAGGAGTAATACCGGGGACGCCAACCGCGGACCCGGACGAAGCCGTTGCTGCGATACGCCCTGCTAAGAGTGCTGGGTGCGATTCCGACGCTGCTGTTGGTCATCGTGCTCGCCTTCCTGATGGTGCATGCCGCGCCGGGCGGTCCGTTCGACGTGGAACGCCCCATGCCGCCCGAGATTCAGAAGGCGCTGGAAGCAGCCTATGGGCTCGACCAGCCGATCTACGTTCAGTTATGGCGCTATCTGTCGTCGGTCGTTCGGGGCGACTTCGGGCCGTCTTATCACTACGTGGGGTATTCGGTTACTGAGCTGATCCGCGGCACCTTCCCCGTGTCGTTGCTGCTGGGGGGCGTGGCGATACTGGTGGCGGTTCTGGCGGGAGTGACCAGCGGCACGCTGGCCGCGCTGCGCCGAAACTCGGTGCTCGATCGTCTGCTGATGGGTATCGCGATGACGGGGATTTCGGTGCCGGTTTTCGTCGTCGCACCGATCCTCGTGCTCGTGTTCGCCGTGAAGTTGCACTGGCTGCCGGCGGGTTGGGCGGGCAGCGAAGGTCTCGCCCGGCTGGTGCTGCCGGTGATCGCGCTGGCGCTGCCGCAGATCGCGTACATCGCGAGACTCACCCGGGCGGGCATGATCGAGGTACTCGCGAGTGACTACATCCGGACGGCGCGTGCACAGGGCCTCGGGACCGCCGCCATCGTCCGCTACCATGCGTTGAGACCCGCGTTTGTGCCGGTGCTGTCCTATCTCGGTCCGGCCATCGCGGCGATCCTGACCGGTGCGGTGGTGATCGAGGAGGTTTTCGGCATCCCCGGGCTGGGCGAGTTGTTCGTCCGTGCCGCCGGTAATCGCGATTACTTGGTCGTGCTCGGCGTCGTCGTACTCTACGCCGTGCTCGTCGTTGCGCTGAATCTCGCCGTCGATATCCTCTACGGTGTGATCGACCCGAGAGTCCGGAGTCGATGACACGGCCCGTGGGTCTGTGGCGGCGCGTGGCCGGCAACCGGACGGTCGCTGTCTGTCTCGTCGTGCTCGGCGTTATCGTCCTCGTCGCCCTCATAGGGCCCTGGCTGAGCCCGAACGATTATCAGCGCACGGATCTCGGGCAGGTCCTGCGCGCGCCGACGTTTGCGGGAGGTCACGTCTTCGGCACTGATCTGTTGGGGCGTGACCTGTTCGTGCGCACGATGCTGGGCATCCGGGTGACGATGGCCGTGGCGTTCGTTGCCAGTGCCGTCAGTCTCGCGATCGGCGTGCTGTACGGGAGCGTCGCGGGCTACGCACGCGGCTGGCTCGACGCCGTGATGATGCGCTTCGTCGACACGCTGTACGCGATGCCGTTCATCTTCTTCGTGATACTGCTCATGGTCGCGTTCGGCAGGAACTTCCTGTTGATCTTCGTCGCTATCGGCGCGATCAACTGGCTGGACATGGCGCGCATCGTGCGCGGTCAGACGCTGAGCCTGCGCGAGCGGGAGTTCGTGGAGGCGGCCCGGATCACCGGCGTACCGGCGGCGCGGATCGTCCTGCGGCACATCGCGCCGAACCTGATGGGCATCGTGATCGTGTACGTTACGCTGACGATACCGCAGGCGATCCTCGTCGAGTCGTTCCTCAGCTTCCTCGGCCTCGGTGTCCAGCAACCACAGACGTCTCTCGGCGCCCTCGTCAACGGTGGCGTGCATCAGATGGAGAGCGCTCCGTACCTGCTGCTGATCCCCGCGGCATTGCTCGCGGCGATCCTGCTGCTGTTCAACTTCCTTGGCGACGCGCTGCGCGACGTCTTCGACGCAAGACAGGACCCATGAGCCTGCTTCGCGTGGAACGGCTGTCGATCCGTTACGGAACCGGGCACGCGGTCCGGGACCTGAGTTTTTCGGTAGAGCCGGGCGAGGCCGTCGGGCTCGTGGGCGAATCGGGTTCCGGCAAGACTCAGACGGCGCTCGCGATCCTGGGCCTGTTACCGGCGGCTGCGGAGGTCCGTGGCAGCGTCACGCTCGAGGGCAAGGAGTTGCTCGGCGCCGGGGAGGACGCGCTCGATGCCGTGCGGGCGCGCCGTGTCGCGATGGTGTTCCAGGACCCATTGCAGGCACTGAATCCGTATCTTCGCGTCGGCGTGCAACTCCTCCACATCGTGCGCCGGCACCGGGTCGGCGAGCCGGGAGATGCAGTCGAACGCGTGCAGGATATGCTGGGGCGCGTCGGGCTCCCGGACCCGGGACGGCAATACCGCGCCTACCCGCATGAGTTGTCCGGCGGCATGCGCCAGCGCGTCATGATCGCCGCCGCGCTGATCGCTCAACCGGCGCTGCTCGTCGCCGACGAGCCCACGACGGCGCTCGATGTCACGGTACAGGCCCAGATCCTCGAGCTGCTGGAGAGCGTGCGCGGCGAGACAGCGCTGCTGCTGATCACACACGACCTCGGCGTGATTGCCGGGCGCTGCGAACGCATGCTGGTGATCAGGGCCGGCGAACTCGTGGAGGCGGGTGCGACGCGGGACGTGTTCGCCGCGCCGCAGAACGAATACACCGCGCGGCTCATCGCCGCGGCGCCGCGCATCGACGACCCCGCCACAATGGCCGGCGGGACAAGCGAAAACGTGTTGACCGTTATCGGCGCCAGGGTCCGGTACGCGTCGCACGGCCGCGAGCAGTTGGAGGCCGTGCGCGGAGTGAATCTGGCGGTCGGATCCGGTGAAGCCGTCGCCGTCGTCGGCGAATCGGGTTCGGGAAAGTCGAGTCTCGTGCGCGCCGTGCTCGGCCTCGTGCCGCTCGTGAGCGGCCGAGTGATTTTCTGCGGCGAAGAGATCGCGGGCGCCGTGCAGACCCGCGCCAGGAGATTGCGGCGCGACTTGCAACTGGTATTCCAGGATCCGGTCGGTTCGCTGGATCCACAGATGCGTGTTGCCACGCTGGTCGGCGAGCCGCTCACCGTGCACGAACCGGCAATGTCCGCCGCCGCACGCCGGGACGCGGTAGAACGCACGCTCGCGCGCGTGGGCCTCGGCGCGCACTACCTGCAACGATTTCCGCACCAGCTTTCCGGCGGCGAGGCGCAGCGCGTCGCGATTGCGCGTGCCCTGATCGTCGGCCCGCGCGTGCTGGTCTGCGACGAGGCCGTATCGGCGCTGGACGGCACGGTACGGGCCCAGATCCTGTCGCTGCTGAGAGACGAACAGCGTGAGCACGGCCTGTCGATCGTCTTCATCACGCACGACCTCGCCGTCGTCCGCGGGTTCTGCCAGCGCGTACTCGTCATGTATCTCGGCGCGCTCGCCGAACTCGCCGATAACGCGGCGTTGTTCGGCGCGCCGCGGCATCCCTATACGCGGGCACTGCTCGACGCCGTGCCGGTGCCCGACCCGGCGGCGCCCGGAGGCCGGGCCACGATC
>JBAUVS010000060.1:0-8719 GCA_049583345.1 Woeseiaceae bacterium | reverse complement strand
GTCTATGACTCGACGCTGGAGCAGTCCGCGGTGTTCGGCGAGATCGGCTTCGAGGTGACGGACAATTTCAACATCACGGTCGGCGGCCGCTGGTTCCACATCAAGCTCGATCGCACGCTGCAGCAGGGCGCGCTGTTCCCGATCGGTACCGAACCGAATTGCGACGTGGACTTCTGTTTCGCGGACGCGGTCGGCACGTCGGACGAAAAGAATTTCGTCCCGAAGCTGACGCTCGATTACCACTTTAACGACAACACGATGGGGTATTTCACCTATTCGGAGGGTTTCCGCCGCGGCGGCGCCAATGCGGCGCGGGCGAATTCCGTGTTCGGCCCCGGCCGGCCGTACCACCAGTTCAACTCGGACACTCTGAAGAACTACGAGGTCGGCCTGAAGGGCACCTGGGCGGGCGGCAGGTTCCGCCTGAACACAGCCGTCTATCACATGATCTGGGACAAGATTCAGCTGCAGGCCAACGACCCCAACATCTTCACGCTCGGCATCGTCAACTTCCCGCAGGCCACGCTGGACGGGCTCGAGGCGGAGTTCAGCTGGCTCCCCGGTGACCGGTGGGACGTCTCCGGCACCCTGGGCTACAACAAGGGCGAGATTTCGAAAAACGCGACGCTGTTCCCGAACGACCCCAACCCGACTTCTGTGGTGAAGGGCACGGAATTGCCGATCATGCCCGACTGGAAGGGTAGCCTGTCCGTCGAATACACTTTGCAGAGCGAGATACTCGGCGCGAAACCGTACTTCCGGATCGATGGCACTTACAACGGCAATGCCACCAGCTCGCTCGAGGGCATCCAGTCGATTCTCTTCGTCAACCCGGTGCGCACGCTGGACAGCTACAACATTGTGAACCTGCGCTTCGGCCTGAACGGCGACGACTGGAGCGCGGCGGTGTTCGTCGACAACGCCACCGACGAGCGCGCGCAGCAGTTCTACAACGACCGCTGGGCGCAGACTCGACTCTCCATCAACAAGCCGCGGAGCTTCGGAGTCACCTACCGCAAGTACTTCCACTAGAGCTGGAAGACCTTCCGTAGGAGCGGCTTCAGCCGCGATCCTGCCTCGGGCCCGAAAATGGCCCGTTTCGCTCGTGGACAGACCACACGTATACGCACGGAACGAACTGGTCGACTGTCTCGATGCATATCGGCCTAACGCGGTTGGAGAGAAATCTTTCGACAATGCACACGATGCGGCCGAGATGAGGGCCATCTTCGACCAATGGGCGACGCGGAAAGGTCAGGACGCCGATCGAATCGCCAGCGTGATTCTGAGTGGATACGTCCGCGCTGGCTGAGTGAGGACATGAGCACGAACAGCATATCGGTCTTCTTCTATGGACTTTTCATGGATGAGTCCTTGCTGGCATCGAAGGGCGTCCACGCAACTGAACCGACGATTGGCTACGTCGAAGGATACGGCTTGCGGATCGGCGAACGCGCGACGCTTCTTCCCGAGACAGGAAGTCGCGCACATGGCGTTTTGATGAAGATCGCGGCGGAGGACGCCGCGGCGCTGTATTCCGACCGGAGTGTTGCCGACTATGTCGCCGAACCCGTTGCCGTGACGTTGCCCGGGGACATCCGGGTGCCGGCCATGTGCTACAACTTGCCGGCATCAAAATTGCGCGGAACAAACCCGGAGTATGCGGCGGCCTTGCTGGTACTGGCGACCAAACTGGGTTTGCCTGACGGTTACCTCCGACACATAAGAGATTCCATCCAGCTATTCGATTCAATCGACGGCTAACGGAGGGTCGCAGCCGCCCAGTTCCCGCGTTTCCGCCCGATGTGCTCCCCACTCCGGCCTTTCGACCCGTCGTGTTCTCTATTCGGGAGGCCGCCAGGGATCGAGAATGAATTTCCTGCCGCGAGGCTTGCCGGCGCTTTGAATGTGCGGCGGCCTGCAGAGCACAGGCCACCGGCCTACTTGTTGTTTCCCTGCTCGCGCCGGTGCCGCGCCATCGCGTCGTCGGCCTGGCCGGCCTGACTCTTGCTGCACTTGTCGTTCATGCTCTTGCGGCGGCCCTTGGCGTCGAAGTTGACGACGCAGTCATTCCTGAAGATGACTTCGCTCTCGTTGTTCTTGCCAATGATGATGCGCGGTGCGCCGTCGCCCGAATGGTGATCCGGATGTCCGTGTGCCGACTGCTGGCGGTTCACGTAGTCTGTTACGGCTTCGTCTGCGCGCTTGGCCTGGTCCTTGGTGCACTTGTTCGACTTGTGCACCCGGACTCCACGCATGTCGTACTCCATGACGCAGCCGTTCTTGAATTTGACCTTGGGCAGACCGTTGGAGTCGACCCGGACATCCGGCGTGTCCTTCTTCGCCAGCGCTGCGGGGGCTCCGACCAATATCAGGAGCCCCAGCAGCGGGGTGGCGAGGTGTACTGAGCGCACGGTCCGTACTTCTCGTTCGAAGATCCGGAACTAGCGCTGGGTGATCCGCAGCACGACACGGCGGTTCTGTGCCCGGCCCGCGGCCGTCGAATTGTCCGCAATCGGCTCGGCTTCGCCGTAACCTTTGACAGTCATGCGATCCGCGCTGACGCCGTGGCTGACCAGGTAGTCGCGCACGGTGATCGCCCTGCGTTCCGACAAGCCTTCGTTGTAATCGGCGGCACCCTGGCTGTCGGTGTGGCCTGCAACTTCGACGTGGATCGTCGGGTTGCGGACCAGCGACGCGGCGGCGTCATCCAGGATCTGCTCGGCGCCCGGCAGGAGCCGGTCGGAGTTCGTCTCGAAGTTGACGCCCTGCAGCTGGATGGCCTCCTTGATCTCGCAGCCCTTCACGTCGACCTGCGCACCGGCGCGCGTGTTGGGACACTGATCGAGCCGGTCCACCACGCCGTCGTTGTCGCCGTCCATCTCGCAACCGACCGAATTCACCGCGGCGCCGTGCACCGTACCGGGGCATTGATCCTTATGGTCGGGTACGCCGTCGCCGTCGCTGTCCGGCGGGCAACCCCTCGCGTCGACGCTGACGCCGGCGGGCGTGCCCGGACACTGATCGTTGGCATCGATCACGCCGTCACCGTCGCTGTCGGGCGGCGGTACGTAGGCCGGGGCGGGTGGCTCCTTTTCGCTGCCGAAGGGTATGTGCAGGCCCACACTGACGATCTGGTCGTCCAGCTTCAGCCCGAGCGCGTTGTCCCTGCGATAGCGGTATTCGCCCTGCAGGGAGATGCGCGATGAGCCGAAGATGTCCCAGCGGAAGCCTAAACCGGCAGAAAGCGCCGTACCGTTCACCTGATCGTCGTTTTTCTCGACCAGCTGGTAGGCCGCGCCCGCGAGGAGATACGGAGAGAATTTGCTGTCACGACCGAACACGTATTGCAGGTCGGCGCCGAAGCTGCGCTGCGACTGGCCCGGATTACCGTTCGGATTGGCTGCCATGACGATGGCCTCCAGATTCCAGCTCTTGTTCAGCGCAAAGCCGACGCCCAGTTGAACACCGATCGCCTCATCGACCCTGCGATAGACTTCGTCATCTACATAAGAGCCCATGATCGTACCGTAGGCCTGACCGGGCTCCGCCTCGGCGAATACATTGGAAAATGGCGCAAGCAGTGCAAATGCCAGCGCGATAACTCGGATCGTCGGGGACATGGCTCTGTTCCTTCTGTTCGTTACGGAATCGGATGCCGACCGTGTCTCCGGCCGCGCCCCCTCGATGCCCAAGACGCCGCCAGCCGGAACCCGGAAATGGTAGACCACTGGGGATGGGAACGCCACTGGCTCTGGTCGGATTAGCGCAGATAACCCCAGGAGTGGAGTTTGTCGTGGTCCTCGAACCAGCGGTCGCCGATGTCCTTGCGGTAATACATGTTCGGTATGAGGACGTTGCGTATGCGCTGGTAAGCCTGTGCCTGTGCCTGCTTCACCGAGATGCCCAGGCCGGTCACGATCAGGATCACGCCGGAACTGCCGGCGACCAGCCATTCACCGTTGACGAGCTTGACGTCCTCGATGTGCACGCCCTCGCGCTCCGGCTTGCGGAAAATGATGACCCGGTCCCGGGAATTGACCTCGAACGTCTTGGGATCCTGGTAGGGGAAGGGCGGCACGACCACGCGGACACCGATCTGGAAGCCGCGCTTGGTCTTGAAGTTGTCCAGCGTACCCTGCGCCATGCCTTCGAGGAAATCCGAGACCGGCATCGAGAGGCCCTCGGCCTGGATGCTGATGGTCGGATAGCCGAAGCGCGCCGTGAACTCGAGCGGGTAGATGCCCTGGCCGTTGACGATACAGTTCACGTCCATGTAGCCGACGTATCCCTCCTCGGCGAGTCGCCCCTCGAGCTTGGCCAGTGTCGCGGCGAAGATGCGATTGGGGTCGCTCCAGTACATGCAGGTACCCATCTCGCCCGTGGCCGGGCCGATGTCACCGGGGAACAGAAGCTTATGCTCGAAGTTGACGTTGATCGGCGTCATGAATCGCTTGCCGTTGAAGAACGCGCCCACGGCCACTTCGACGCCGCGCGCCCGGCGCTGCAGCTGGAACACCTTGACCGTGTCCGAGTAGACCGCCTTGTAGGACTCCAGGACGTGGACGACGTCCTTGCCGTCGTCTTCCTGGCCCACGAACAACAGGCGCTTGATGTTCTGGGCTTCGCCGCTCGGCTTGATGACATAGGCGCCGGGCTTGGCCTGCACGTAGGCGATCGCGGAGTCGAAGTCCGTGAATTCCTCGAACGGGATGATCGAGACCTTGTGCCGTTTGAGTTCTTCCTGGCCGAACGAGCGGTCGTCCTCGAGCCGGTCCGTGTAGGGCGTCCCGCCGACGACGTGCTTGCCGGCGTCGCGCAGTCGCTGCGCCTTCTCCCCCTGGCCGAGCACGTCGTCGAAGACGACGACGTCCGCCCAGTCGACGTGCGATTCCCAGTCGTCGACCTTCGGCACGAAGCCGTCGCCGATGCTGCGCTCGTCGACGGCCTCGATGAAATACTTGACGTCGTGACCTTCCTTGACCACCTGCCACGCGATATCGGTGATCAACGCATCGATCGAAACGAACAGGAAGCGCTTTTTTCTGTCCGCCATCCCGGCTCTCCGAGTGCCGCCTCTGAGCTTCATACCATACCGCGGCCCGCCGGCGGTTGCAGGCAATTGCGCCATTTCCTCACGAGCACTAAAATGGCGCGGCTAGCGCCAGATTACAGGAAGTTCACGGAATCAGGACAGGAATATCGCGTGTCCTGTCAGCACGGGTGGCGCTGACGGCCGGCAGTGTTAAGTGTCCCCTAAGAGAAACCGGCTATAGATGAACCCCCGGAGCGGGTTGTCCACAATGTTGTCTATCGTTGTCCCAGTCAAAGACGAGGAGGAAAATCTTGCGCCTCTTCTGGCCGAGTTTGCCGCCCTGAAAGAGCGCATCCCGGTGGACGAGTTGATCTACGTGGACGACGGGAGCACCGACGGCACGCGAGAGGCGCTCAAGAGACTCCGCCAGGACTATCCGTTCCTGAGGATCATCAGCCACAACCGCAGCGGAGGTCAGTCGGCTGCCTTGTGGACGGGCATACGTGCAGCCGGCAATGGCCTCGTGGCAACGATCGACGGCGACGGCCAGAACGATCCCGCGGATATCGAGCGCCTCTATCGCTGCTACACGGAACATGCCGAAGACGACGGCCCGTTGATGGTGATGGGACAGCGCGAGAAGCGCCGTGACAACGCCGTCCGCAGGCTGTCTTCGCGGATTGCCAATTCAGTACGGTCGTCATTGCTCAAGGACGGAACCCGGGATACGGGTTGCAGCCTTAAACTGTTCCGGCGCGCCGATTACCTGAACCTGCCATACTTCAACAATATGCACCGGTTCCTGCCCGCCCTCATGAATCGACAAGGCGTCAACGTCATGCACATCGACGTCGCGCACCGGCCCCGGACGCGCGGTTCATCGAAATATGGCATGTGGAACAGACTGTGGGTCGGGATCGCCGATCTGTTCGGCGTAATGTGGCTGCAGCGTCGCGGCCGCGTCCCGCTGACCATCCTCGAGGAGTGACACATGATTCATCTGGACTGGGCGACGATCTGGCTGGGCATCGGTCTGCTCGGCCAGGGTCTGTTCTTCATGCGCTTCTTCGTGCAATGGCTGGCGTCCGAGAAACAGGGCCGCAGCGTTATCCCTACTGCGTTCTGGTACTTCAGCATCCTGGGTGGCGTGACGCTTTTGGCCTACGCGGCCTGGCGGCGCGATCCGGTCTTCATCCTGGGCCAGAGCACGGGCCTGTTCATCTATCTTCGGAACATCTATTTCCTGTACAAGGAAAAGCGCGAGAAGCAGCTGGGCATGGGCGCTCGGGATGACAGTGAAAGCACCTACAGCATCTGACACGCTGTCACGCTATATCCCTCTCGTCTTCATCGCACTGTATGCCATGGCCTTCTTCTTTCGGCCGCTGCTGCCGGTCGACGAGACGCGCTACCTGACAGCCGCCTGGGAGATGTGGCTGCGGCACGGCTGGTTCGCACCGCTGACCGTCAACTTCGAGCCCTACCACCAGAAGCCGCCGATGCTGTTCTGGCTGATCAACCTCTCCTGGTCAGTCTTCGGCGTCAGCCGCTGGGCGGCGATGATCCCCGTCGTGCTGGCGTCGATGCTGAGCGTGTACCTGACGTCGGCACTGTGCCGGCGCTTGCAGCCGGCACTCGAGACGCGTGCATGGCTCGTGCTACTCGGTATGTTCGGGTTCCTGCTGTACTCCACGGTGATCCTGTTCGATCTGACGCTCAGCGTATTGGTGCTCGGCGCGCTACTGTCGGTGCTCGCGTACGCGCGGGAACGGCGCGTGCGTTACGTGCTGTTGCTCGGTTTGCTGCTCGGGCTCGGCGTGCTGACCAAGGGCCCGGTCGCCTGGTTGTACGTCATCTTCCCGATCCTGCTCGCGCCTTATTGGGTCGACGGCAACGGGAACTGGAAGAGCTGGTACTTCGGCATGCTTGCGGCATTCGTCGTGTCGCTGATCCCGGTGCTGGCCTGGCTCATACCGGTCCTCGAGGATTCCAGTCGACAGTTCGGTTACTGGCTGGTCTGGGAGCAGACCGCCGGGCGCATTACCGGATCCTACCGCTCGTCGCACGACCGGCCTTTCTGGTTTTACGTGGTCGTGATGCCACTGCTGAGCCTGCCCTGGCTGTTCTTCCCCCGATTCTGGAAGCGGCTCGGCGATCTGAAGCGGCATTTCGGCGACGAGCCCGGCCTGCGGTTCCTGCTCCTGTGGATCGTGCCGACCTTCGTCGTGTTCAGCCTGATCGGCGGGAAGCAGCCCCACTACATGGTGCCGCTGCTGCCCGCCGTTGCGATCCTCGTCGCCTACCTGCTCCGGGAACTCCCCCAGCGGGCATTGCGGATCACGACAGCCGCGACGCTCTTCGTCATCATCGGCGCTCACGCAGTGGCGTCGAGGTCGGTCATGCACCTCTACGATCTCGACCCTGTCGCCCGGTTCGTAGCCTCGAACCGGGATCGCGACTGGGCCTGGATCGGCAATTACCACGGCGAGGTAAACTTCCTCGCACGCCTCGAGAAGCCGGTGGCGGAGGTGGAACCGGAACAACTCGATGCGTGGCTCGACGCGCACCCGGGCGGGCTCGCGATGGCGCGATATGAACGTGTCGGGGAGCTCGCGCCTTACGACATACTGCTGTCTACGGAATACCGGGGCCGTATGCTGGCCGTCATCGCGAAGCGGGGCGGCAGTGCTGCGCCCTAGAGCAGTCCTTCGAGCCCGTCCAGGTCGTTGATAACGCGCCAGTGGCCGCCGGACTTTTCGACCTTCGTCTGCCAGGCCTGCAGGCGATCCAGGTACTCTCGCGGGTCGACGTTGTCCGAGCGCAGTTTGGTGACGTTGAGGGCGACCACGTCGAATCCATCCAGGTCGA
Organism: Woeseiaceae bacterium; assembly: GCA_049583345.1. Taxonomy (GTDB): domain Bacteria; phylum Pseudomonadota; class Gammaproteobacteria; order Steroidobacterales; family Woeseiaceae; genus UBA1847. The sequence continues at coordinate 816 of JBAUVS010000060.1, read as the reverse complement.
AGTCGATGTCGCGGATGAAGCCGGGCTCCAGGTCTTCCTTCAGGTCGGAGAAGATCAGCACGGTCTTGACGGCGTCACCTTTCTCGTTGAGGAATTCGACGGCCTGAAGCAGGCCCCCGGTGATGTCCGTAAAGGGCGACGACTTCGACTTCTCGACGAACTGATCGACCTGCTCCGCGAACAGTCGTTTCTGCCGGTTCATCATGCTGGGCCGATCGTCGAAGGTAACTTTCGCGACGATGTCCTTCTCGCTGAAGCTACCCGTATCGATACGAGCGACGGCAAACGAGTCCTTCTCGTGCAGTCGGGTCAGCGCGTAGCGGATGATTTGCTCGGCCTTCTCAATCTCTTCCCGGTACGTCCCGGACGTGTCCACGAGCATATAGACACCCGTGGTCTTCGGCTGTGCCGGCGTACAGCTCGCCAGCAGCGCCAATGCGGCAAGCAAGGCTGCAGTCTTCATGATTCTGCCCCCCAGAGCCGGCTGCCGCCGCTCGTGGACGAGCGGTCGCGGGCGGCCCACCACAACGGGATGAACAGCGGCAGGTCGTAAACTTGCGTGACCAGCACGCCGAGGTAACGGCTGATGCTGCCGACCAGGCGCAGGACGAGCGCCAGGACACGCAACAGGCCGATCGCGACGAGGCCGAGTACCGTCCGCAGGGAATGCACGAAGGTCTCCAGCGGGATGGCGACGAAGGTCAGCGCGAACGGCAGGATGAAGCCCATCCCCATCTGCGCCGCCGTCGTGATCCACATGTACTGGTTCGGCATGCCGCCGCTGGCGTCGCCGCGCAGGAGCGCGCTGGTGGCGAG
>JBAUVS010000059.1:0-5119 GCA_049583345.1 Woeseiaceae bacterium | reverse complement strand
GCGCAGCAGCCCGCCGCGCGCGGTCTCGAGGATCGCGCAGTCGACCGCGCGATCGCGCAGGACGATGCGGGCCCCTCCGGGCCCCGACCAGTCGTCGCGATCGACGATGCGGTCGTCGACCGCGATGTAGTCGGTCGAGCTGATGCCGACGCCGGCCCATGCACCGCGAGCGATATGGGCGGCCAGGCGGACGGTCGTGGTCTTGCCGTTGGTGCCCGTCACGACTGCGACCGGCACGTCGGCGAAGGTCTCCCAGTCCGGTGTCGACACGGCGGGCAATGCCCGCGCCGGATACGTCCGCGACCGGCGTCCCATGCCCAGCGATACCTCGTCGTCGTCCCACAGGAACGTGACGCCGCGTGCGGCCGCCGCCGCCTGCAACTGGATCAATGCGGGATTGGCCTCTTCGGCCTGCGCGCGCTGCAGGTCCGCAAGGGCCGCTTCGAAATCGGGGGCCGGTGCCCCACTCAGCTCCGCCAGCGCCGCCGCGAACGCCCATTCGCCGGCCGCAACCGCGGTGTACAACGCATCGATCGGCGCCGTAAAGCCCAGGCTGACACCGCCCTGCACTTGCAGGGACCGGTATTCGGGCTCACCCGCCCACCCCAGCCGGGCAACGACGCGGCGGGCGTGCCGCTCCCAGACCGGCGCGAGGCGCGCCGCTTCGCCCGCATCGCAGACGACGTCGAGGATGGTTCCCGGCACATCGAACAGGCGGTTCGGCCCGGTCAGCCGGCGTGCGTCGAGCAGCTCGATGCGCGTGGCCACGGCTCCCTAGTCGGCTTCCTCGCGGGCTATCCGCACGCCGCGCTCGTCGCTGATGATCTCGACGCCCTCGTCGAACCGGAAGTCGTCGGTCTGCGGCAACTCGACGACCACGGGTTTGGGCGTAATGGCGTCTTCCGGCCGGGCCCCGGCCTTGAAGTAGATGATTTGCTTCCAGCACCGCTTGACGTTGTCGCCGAGCACGAGCACGAGGTCGCCCGGCTGCGCGATTTCGAGCGCGCGCGCCGTCGCCTCCTGTTCGTCGGGAATCACTTCGATCGCCGCGGCCGCGATCCCGGCCGCGAGCAGCGAGTCCTTCAGCATCACGGCGACTTCGTCGCGGCCGCGGCCGCGCCGGTTGTCGTCGCAGCGGCAGACGTAATGATCGAAATGCCCGGCCGCTGCACGCGCGATCCCGCGTATGTCCTCGTCGCGCCGGTCGCCGGGCGCCGCCAGCACGACGATGCGCCGGCCGTCGATCTCGAAGCGGTCGGCCAGGCCGCAGATCGCCTTGACCGCCGCGGGATTGTGCGCGTAGTCGAGTATGACCTTGAACGGGTGCTCGTCGTAGATGTTCATGCGGCCGGGGGCCTGGAAGTAGGTCGAATCGAAGGTCCGCAGCCCGTGCCGAATGTCTTCGATGCTGATGTCGAGGTTGTAGGCCAGCGCCGCGGCGAACATCGCGTTCTGGACGTTGTGCATGGCGCGCCCTTCGACCGTGGCCGGGATCAGGTGGGTCCACAACAGCGGTGTATGCGCCTCGCCGTCGTAGATCGTAATCATGTGGCCGTTGATCGCCTGCTCCAGGACAAAGGCCTCGCCGCCGGCCTGGATGTGCTTCTTCACCAGCGTATGCGACGGATTCATCGTCACGTAGCAGAGTCGCCTGGCCTCGGTGTAGTCCGCCATCTGCAGGCACAGGGGGTCGTCGGCATTCAGTACCGCCGCGTCCGTCGCGACCTCGATCGGCACCCGCTTGACCTCGGCGAGCTGCTCGAGCGTGTCGATGCCGCGCAGCCCGAGGTGGTCTCCCGAGACATTGAGGCATGCCGCGACGTTGCAGCGGCGGTAGCCCAGCCCGCTGCGCAGGAGGCCGCCGCGGGCCGTCTCCATGACGGCGGCGTCCACCAACGGGTCGCGCAGGATCATCTGTGCCGACTTGGGCCCGGTCATGTCGCCGGCAACGGTGAGCTTGCCGTCGATGTACACGCCGTCCGTCGACGTCATGCCGACCGTGTACCCGCTCATCTTCAGGATGTGGGCGAGCATGCGCGAGGTCGTCGTCTTGCCGTTCGTGCCGGTGATCGCGGCGATCGGGATGTGCGCCGGCGTGTCCTTCGGGAACAACATGTCGATGACCGGCCCGGCGACGTCGCGCGGCTTGCCGGCGCTGGGCGCGACGTGCATGCGGAAGCCGGGTCCGGCGTTCACTTCGCAGATCGCGCCGCCCGTCTCGCGATACGACACGGCAATGTCGCGGGTCAGGAAATCGACGCCGCCGATATCCAGGCCGACGGCCTGGATGGCACGGATCGCCATGTCGCGGTTGTCGGGATGGATGATGTCCGTGACGTCGACGGCGGTGCCACCGGTCGACAGGTTGGCCGTCGTTCGCAGATACACGACTTCGCCTTCGGCCGGCACGCTCTGCTCGTCGTAGCCGATCTTGGCAAGCAAGCGTTCCGCCTGGTGATCGAATTCCAGCCGTGTCAGGACCTTCTCGTGGCCGACGCCGCGCCGGGGATCCTGGTTCACGATGTCGACGAGCTGGGCGATCGTGTGCTTGCCGTCGCCCACCACGTGGCCCGGCTCGCGCTTCGCCGCCGCGACGAGCTGGCCATTGACGACCAGGAGGCGATGATCGAAACCCTCGATGTAGCTCTCGACGATCACGGTGCGGCCGTGTTCGCGCGCCTTCGTAAACGCGACGTCCACTTCCTCGGGCGTCTTCAGGTTGGTCGAGACGCCGCGGCCGTGATTGCCCGAGAGCGGCTTGAGGACGACCGGGAAGCCGACGCGCTGCGCCGCGCGGACGGCTTCCTCCGAATTGCGCGCGAGGAGCTGCTCGGGCACCGGCAGGCCGAGGTCGCGCAGGATTCCGTTGGTCTCTTCCTTGTCGCCCGCGAGATCCACGGCGATGTTGCTGGTATTGCCCGTCGTGGTCGCCTGGATCCGCTTCTGATGACGGCCGTGGCCGAATTGCACGAGGCTGAACCGGTTCAGCCGTTGCCAGGGGATATCCCGGGCCTCCGCCGCCTTGACCAGCGCGGCCGTGCTGGGACCCAGCGCGCGGGATTGCGCATAACGGATGAAGCGGTCGCGTTCGGACGCGAAGTCCCAGTCGCCGGCCGGCGCGTCGTCCGGGCCGAGATCGGCGGGCAGCAGGCTCAGGATGAGCCGCAAGGCAAGCGCGCTCGCCTCCAGACCGACGGCCTCGTCGCGGTATTCGAAGACCATGTCGTAGCTGCCGGACCGGCCGTCGATGGACCGCGTTTTGCCGAAGGTCACGGGTGAACCGGCGACGTTCTGGAGTTCGATGGCGACGTGTTCCATGACGTGTCCGAGCCAGGTCCCTTCATTCTCGGTCAGTCGCCTGACGAAACCGCCCGGCGCGTTGTACGAGCAACCGTGTTCGCGCAAGCCCGGCAAATGCCCGAGCAACGGATCGACGAACGCGTCGCCCAGCCTGCCGGTCGGCCAGTCCTCCAGCTTCCCGAGCTCGAGCACGTGGCGGATGACTCTGAAGTGCGCGTAGAGGTTCGGCCCGACATAGACATTGGTGCTTGTTATTTTCACTGGCGTGGTCCTGTTTCGCGGTCTAGCCGGGCTTTGCGGCCCGGGTCGCCGTCGAGAAGCGGCCGCCGGCGATCAGGATGTGCAGCTTGACGCCGATGAGGCTGACGGGTTCGCCGCGACGCGCGCGGTCCATGGAAGAATAGCTCAGTTCCCGCGGGTCGATGACGGTGATGCCGCCGCTGCCGACCACGTCCACCTCATCGTCCGGGCGTATGAATGCCGCGGTGTCCTCGTCGAGGCCGAGCCCTACCGCGAACGGATTGTAGGCGAGTGCGGTGAGCAGTCGGCCGAGGCGGTCCCGCTGCCGGAAGTGCTGGTCGATGATGAACTTGTTGGTGAGGCCGAGGCCCGGCGCCATCGTGACCATGTCCGGCGTCGGTGTGCTGCCCTCGAGTCCGCCGGCGATCATGTGTTCGGGCAGGAACGCGGCGCCGGCCGAGGTGCCGGCGACATGCATGCCCGCCGCATTGCGGCGCCGGATCAGCTGGGCCACGGCCGTGCCGCCGAGCGTCGTCGAGAGCCGCAACTGATTGCCGCCGGTCAGGAACACCCCGTCGCATTTTTCGATGTACTCGACCGAGTCCCCGGATTCGCAGTCACTGCGTGTCTCGAAGGGCAGCACGCGCGCGTGCCGGATGCCCAGCTTGCGGAACAGTTTTTCGTAATTGCGGCCGGTGTCCTTCAGCTCCGATGCCGTCGGCACGATGCCGATGCGTGCGTTCTTGCCGCCGCAGATGTCGACGAACCGGTCCAGGATCTCCGGATTGTCGAACTTCTCCTCGGCGCCGCCGATCGGGATGATGTAGCCGCGCCGCCGATTGCGCTCGCTGTTGGATGGGCTCATGGGATTCGGGGCACTTCCCGCCGCGAAAAAGGCCGGTATTGTACACGACGAAACACGTAAACTCTGTTCGTAAAAGCCGCCCCGACAGAACCCGTGACCGACGAATCTCCCCTCGGCAGACAGGTCGACTATCCCGACCGTTATGCTCCGGAACTCCTCCATGCGATCCCGCGCGACGAGAGCCGGAAGGCCCTGCGCCTCGACGCCGGGCTGCCGTTCACCGGTGTCGACATCCTCAATGCCTGGGAACTGACCTGGCTGGACCCGCTCGGGGCGCCGCGTTGCGCGGTCGCGGAGATCCGCATCCCCGCCGCTTCGCCCCGACTCATCGAGTCGAAGTCCCTCAAGCTCTACCTCAATTCCTTCGCGATGACCGCATACGCGGGCGCCGACGAGGTCGGCGAGACCATCGGCGGAGACCTTTCGCGGGCCGCCGGTGCCGAGGTCCGGGTCACCTTGCGGCAATACCCCGGGCCCGGAGTCCCGGCCGCGGCGGAGCTGCCGGGCGATTCGCTCGATTCGACGGCGACCCGCTGCGAGGCGACAGGGGTCGACGCTTCGGTGCTGACGGCCGACGCCGGCGACGTCGTCTCCGAGTCTTTGCACTCGCACGTGCTGCGCAGCCTGTGCCCGATCACCGGCCAGCCCGACACGGGCAGTGTGCTGGTCGCCTATCACGGCCCGCGCATCGACCGCGGCGGGCTGCTGCGCTAC
>JBAUVS010000058.1:0-2576 GCA_049583345.1 Woeseiaceae bacterium | reverse complement strand
GTCGTACTGCTGTGGGCGGCGACCGGCGGCAGCGGGACGCGGAACTTCGTCGGCGTATTCGATCGCGACGGGCAGACGATCCGCAACGTCTCGACGGCGCCGCTCGGAGACCGGGTCCAGGTACGGGAAGCACGCGTCGACGGCGCGCAGATTGTGCTCGACGTCGTGCAGCAGGGGCCGGATGATCCGGCCTGTTGTCCCGGCGAGAAGGCCACGCATCGGTACGAACTCCATGGCGGCACGTTGCGGGAACTCCCGGCCGACACGCAGGGCAGGGTCGGCATCGCGGACCTTGCGGGCGTCGACAAGTTCGGCTTCGTCGCCACCGAGCTCGTCCTGACGGGGATAGATGGCGGCACGGTCCGAACCCTGTGGTTCGAACGTCCGCATTGAGGAAGCAGCGATGACCGCCGCGCAGCGTCTTGGTCAGGCATGGCGACGAGTCCGCCTCGTCGCGGGTCTCTGGTTGCTCGGCATCGTCGTGCTGGGTGTCGGGATCGTGGTGGCGTTGCAGTTCGTCGGCCCGCCGCCGCCGCGCCACATCGTCATTGCCACCGGCGCCGCCGGCGGTGCGTACCAGAAATTCGGCGAGCGTATCGCCGCGTATCTCGGTGCCGAAGGAATCGACGTCGAACTCCGGGAGACCGCCGGCGCGGTGGACAACCTCGCGCTGCTCGGCAAGGGCGACGAGGTCGACCTGGCGTTCGTGCAGGGCGGGCTCGCGGAGCACGCGGATACCGACGGCGTCGACACGCTGGGATCGCTTTACCTCGAACCCCTGTGGCTGTTCGTGGACGCGACGGGCGACATCGAGGACCTGACCGATCTCGCCGGCAAGCGTGTCGCGGTCGGTTCGGAGGGCAGCGGCACACGCGTCGTCGTCACCCGCCTGCTCGAAACCTCCGGGATCGATCCGGGCGACGCGACCCTGCTCGACCTCGCCCCCGAAGAACTGGCGGAAGCCTTCGGGGCCGGCAGGGTCGATGCAGCCTTCCTCATCAGCGGACCGGAGTCCGGCTACGTGCAGGGCCTCGTTCACCGGGCGGACGTCGAACTGCGCTCAATCCAGCGCGCGGACGCCTACGTGCGGCATGCCCCGTACCTGTCGAGGGTAACGCTGCCGCGCGGCGTGCTCGACCTGAAAGCCGACAAGCCCGGCGCCGACGTTACGACGGTGGCGGTGACGGCGATGCTGTGTGCGCGGCGGGACCTGCATCCGGCGATCAGCGACCTGCTGATGATCGCTGCACAAAATATCTTCGGCGGGCACAGCCTGCTGTCCGACGCAGGCCAATTCCCGACGCCGCGGTATGCCGACCTCCCGCTGAGCAGGGAAGCCGAGCGCTACTACGAACACGGTCCGCCTTTCCTGATGCGGTACCTGCCGTTCTGGGCGGCAACGCTCGTCGACCGGCTGTGGGTGATGCTGTTGCCGCTCATCGGCCTCTCGATCCCCCTCGCCAAGCTGTTGCCGCCGCTGTATCGCTGGCGCATCCGTCGGCGCCTGCTGCACCGCTACGACGAGCTGCGCGCGATCGACCCGCTGAATCGCCGCGTGGAAGGCGAACAGGATCGACGGGCACGGCAACGGGTGCTGGAACAGCTGGACCTAGATTCGGCGGGCGACATCGTGCCGAAGAGTTACAGCGACGACGTCTACAAGTTGCGTCGCGATATCGATCTCGTCCGCCGCCGGCTCGACGCCACCTGAGCAGGAATCACTTGTCGCTCGACCTCTCGGCGAGCTTGCGCGCCGCGTCGCCGCCGGCGACCGAGTAATGCATGCTGACATTGCGGGAGGCCTGGAACTCTTCCATCGTCTCGCCGCGCATCTGCGCATAGATGTCGGGATTGGACGCACCGATGACGGCGGCCATCTTCTCGAGAGAGAAGAAGATGACGCCGTAGTGGATCAGGCCGATCCAGTCGCGCTCGTCGATGAGCCGGCGTTCTTCCTCCGTGAGGTCGAAATCGTCGTAAAGGGCTCGCGTGTCGGTGAGGAAGCGCTCGCGATGCGCCGGCTCGACGAGGCGGTGCAGGAAGTCGTTCAGCCGGTACGCCCGGTGGCTGACCGCGAGCGTAAACGGGTGTGAACCCGGGAGTTTGTCGATGCCGGCGAGCTGCCTGCGGATGCGCTCGCGTTGCGCCTCCTGTTCCGACGGCTCGGGAACGTTCCGGTTCTCGTAGATCAGCGTGCCGATCGCGGTCATCGACGGCAGGCAATAGTCCCTGTGCACACAATCGACCTTGTCCGACAAGGCGCCGCGCATGATCAGCCACATGATCACTTCCGCGCCTTCGACGCCGCCGCGCTCGGCGTACTCGGCATGCGTGAGCTCGGCGAGGGTCGCGGGCTCCTCTTCGAGCCGGTCGAGGAATTCCATGTCCCACTCGGTGTTGTTGAATCCGCAGCGCTCGCCGTGGACCTGGTGCGACAGCCCGCCGGTGGCGACGATCGCGACGGACAGGTCTTCCGGGTAGCTCTCGATGGCCTTGCGCAGAGCTTTTCCGAGGCGGTAGCAGCGCCGCGCCGTCGGGATCGGGAATTGCAGCACGCCCACCTGCAGAGGGATCAC
>JBAUVS010000057.1:0-4337 GCA_049583345.1 Woeseiaceae bacterium | reverse complement strand
CACCGAGGTTGTGCGGGTCCTGCACGGCGTCGAGCACCAGCAGGAGCAGCGACGTCGGGCCGGCCGCCTCGAGTCGGTTCTCGACCAGCGTCCGCAAGGCCGCCTCGTCCAGCAGCGTGCTGCGGCGGATCTCCGCCACCACGCCCTGGTGGCGGGCTTCGCCGCTCATCTGCTCGAGCCGGGCGCGGTTGGCGGACTGCACTTCGATCCCGTGCTGCTGCGCGGAAGCGACGAGTGCCTCGACACGCGGATTCGCACTGCGGTACTCGGCGTAGATGCGCCGCACTTCCGCGTCCCGGTTCGCGAGCAACTGCTCGACGGCACGCAGGCCCGTGACGTAGCGCGCTCCGCTCATCTGCGCTGCTTCCGCTTGCGGGCCGGCCTGCCGGCGCCGCCGCCCGGAGTCTCCTCCACCGGCCGGAAGTCGATGCGCCGCGTGTCCATGTCGACGCGCTGCACCTGGACGCGCATCGGCTGACCGAGCCCGTAGGTCCGGCCGCTCCGCTCGCCGACGAGTTGTTGCCGCGAAGGTTCGTAATGGTAGTAGTCGTTGGCCAGGCTGGTCACGTGCACGAGGCCGTCGACGAGCAAATCGCCGAGCTGCACGAACAGCCCGAAGTTGGTGACGCCGGTGACGACTCCGTCGAATTCCGCGCCCAGGTGCTCCTGCATGTACTCGCACTTGAGCCACGCCTCCACGTCCCGCGTGGCCTCCTCGGCACGGCGTTCCTGCGCCGAAGTCGACATGCCGAGGCGTTCCATCGCGGCGGCGTCATAATCGTAGCGGCCCGGCTTGCCGCCGCGAACGATGTGCCGGATCGCGCGGTGCACGAGCAGGTCGGGGTAGCGGCGGATCGGCGAGGTGAAATGTGCGTAGGCATCGAGCGCCAGGCCGAAGTGGCCGATGTTCGCGGGCGTGTACTCGGCGTGCTTCAGCGACCGCAGCATCGCCATCGAGATCGCGGCGCTGTCCGGCCGGCCCCGGACCTGCGCCAGCAGCCGGTTGAACTGCTTCGGCTGCACATGGTCCGGATGCGGCACCTTGAGCCCCAGGGTGAGCAGGTATTGGCGGAGTTCCTCGAAGCGTTCCGGATCGGGCTTCGCGTGCACGCGGTACAGCCCGGGGATGCGATGGCGTTGCAGGAATTTCGCCGCCTCGACGTTCGCGGCGATCATGCATTCCTCGATCAGGCGGTGGGCATCGTGACGTTGCACCGTCAAGATGCGCACGATCTCCCCGTTGTCGCCGAGCTCGAATTTTGTCTGCGGCAGATCGAGTTCGATGGCACCGCGCCGGTTGCGTGCCTTCGCGAAGGCCTTGTACAACGCGTGCAGATCGCGCAGCGCCTTGCGCAGCGGTTTCGGCACGGCCTGCTTCGAATCGCCGGTCAGGAAGGCATGGACTTCGCTGTAGGTCAGCCGGGCCGCGGAGCGCATCACGCCCTCGAAGAACCGTGACCGAGTCACCCGGCCGTCGCCCTCGACCTGCATCTCGCAGACCATGCACAGCCGGTCCACCTTCGGATTCAGCGAACACAGCCCGTTGGACAGGATCTCCGGCAACATGGGCACGACGCGGTCGGGAAAGTACACCGACGTGCCGCGGACCGTCGCTTCCCTGTCGATCGCCGAGCCGATCCCGACGTAGTGTGCGACGTCCGCGATCGCGACGACCAGGCGCCAACCGCCGCGCGTCGGCTCGCAGAATACGGCGTCGTCGAAATCCCGGGCATCGGCACCGTCGATCGTCACCAGGTCGACGCCGCGCAGGTCGACACGACCTTTCATCGCGTCCGCCGGCACCGTCTTCCCGAACCGGCGAGTCTCGTCGCGCACCTCCTTCGGCCAGGCGGTCGGGATGCCGTGCGAATGGATCGCGATGTCGGTGGCGATGCCCTTCTGTTCCGGGTCCCCGATGACGCGAACGACGCGGCCGGTGGCCTGTTCGACGCGCGTCGGATAGTCGAGGATCTCGGCCACGACGATCTGGCCCGGTTTCGCGCCGCCGGACTCGCCCGAGCCGATCAGCACGCGGTGTGCGAGGCGCACGTTGTCGGGGATGACGAGCCCGATGCCGCGCTCGCGGATGAAGCGCCCCGCGATCTCGCGCACGCCCCGCTCCAGGATCTCGACGAGATCGCCCTCCGGCTTGCCGCGCCGGTCCGTGCCGACGATCTTGACCGCGACACGGTCGCCGTCGAACAGGGGCCGCATCTCGCGGGCGGAGAGGAACACGTCGTCACCGCCGCCGTCACGCGCGACGAAGCCAAAACCGTCCTTGTGACCCACGACGGTGCCGGTCACCAGATCGAGCTTGGCGGACAGGCAGAATTCGCCGCGCCGGTTCTCGATGAGCTGTCCGGCCCGCACCATCGCATACAGGCGATCGACGAGTTGCGACCGCATCTTCTGGCCCTTGAGACCGAACGCGGCAAGCACCGCATCGGGTTTCAGCGGCTTGCCCTCGGTCTCGAAATGATCGAGCAGCTCGGTACGGCCCGGGACCGGGTGCCTGTAGGCTTTCGGCCTGGCAGTCTTTTGGGTCTTCTTTCCGGCCAACGCAGTCGCTCCGCTGCAGCGTGGGCGATTGACAGGGCGCGCCGGCATTGAGTAGAGTGCGCCCCCTCGCGAGAAACCGCGATTGTACGCGTATCGAGCGGGCCCAGGTGGCGGAATTGGTAGACGCGCTAGCTTCAGGTGCTAGTGGGGGTAACCCCGTGGAGGTTCAAGTCCTCTCCTGGGCACCAGAAGCATGACCCCTGCGGGGCCACGCTTCTGACGTCAGGACAGGAGTGCCTCCAGGGCTTCTGCACTCGTCGCGGTTCAAGTCCTCTCCTGGGCACCACTTCGCCGTGCGGCAATCTGCCGCTGCACCTCGTTGAACAGCTCGTCCCTCAAACCCAGCAGCTTGAACATCTCCACGACCTGGAAGAAAGGCGCGGCCAGGTTCGCCTGGATCGGATGCCGGATCAACACGGGCATGGACCGCTCGATCGCATGGCCGATGAATTGCGCGGCATAGCCGCCCAGGAACGCGGCGGCGGCGATCGTGCCTGAATAGCGCAACGGCAAGTCGCCGAGTACGGCCGCGAGCTCCGCGACCAGCAGGCCCAGGACGAGGAAAGCGATCGCGAACACCGCGTCGAGCGTGAGGTAGAACAGGAAGAATCCGACGACGACGGCCTGCGCCAGGTCGAACCTGAAGTCGTTGACGGTCACCTGGACCCAGCTGAGCGGGATCAACACGCCGAGCATGATCGTCGGAATGCCGATCAGGTGCACGAACACATTCGCCGGGTGCTGATGCGAGGCCGCGTAGCCCGTCAGCATGTCCATCAGTTTGCCCTTCCGTTTCATGATTCGTGCCGCATCAATCGCCTGCCAGAGATTATACTCGGACACGTAATCCGTCATTCGGGGGAGATCCATGGGATGGTTGATAACGGGCGTCATCGTCTGGTCCGGCGTGCACCTGTTCCCGGCGCTGGCGCGCGGGCCGCGCGAGGTCCTGATCGCGAAGCTCGGCCGGAATCCCTATCGGGGCTTGTTCTCATTAATGATATTCGGCGCGCTGGCGCTGATCGTGATCGGCTGGCGGTCTGCCGCGCCGGCGGCCGTGTACACACCACCGCTCGGCGCGGGTCCCTTCCCCGCCGCGCTCGTATTTTGTGCGTTCGTACTGTTTTTCGCCGCGCGCGCGCCGACCAACATCAAGCGCCTGTTGCGGCATCCGCAACTCACCGCGGTCCTCGTCTGGGCGGTCGCGCATCTGCTGGCCAACGGTGCCGACCGCGACCTCGTCCTGTTCGGCGGCCTCGGGCTGTGGTCTGTCGCCGAGATCCTGGCGTGTAACCGGCGCGACGGCGGCTGGGTCAGGCCGGCGCCGGCGCCGTTTCTCGGCGATGCCGTCGTTGTCATTATCGGTGCCGTGATCTATGCGGTAGTCTTATACTTCCATGGGCGATTGTTCGGCGTATCGCCGTTGGCCTGACCTACCGGAGGCCGCATGAACCTGCCGTTGCTGGCACTGCTCCTGATACTGATCGTCGCGGTATGGCTGATTTTTCGCCTGCGTCGCGGCCCCGCGGACGCCCGGCCGGCCTCCGTCCCGCGGCCGACGCCGCCGGCGTCGGCCTACCATGCGGTCTCGATCAAACTGGCCGACTTTCCCTGCAGCGCGGCCCAGGAAATCGCCGGCAAGCGCTATCTGTCCGGCGAGGCGCCGAAATTGCCACTGTCCGGTTGTACCAACGCGTCCTCGTGCAATTGCCGTTTCGTTCACCACAAGGATCGCCGCACCGGCAAGGACCGGCGCAGCCCGTTCGGCCCCGCGGGCT
>JBAUVS010000056.1:0-3630 GCA_049583345.1 Woeseiaceae bacterium | reverse complement strand
CCTTGCCGAGCGCGTCGTCGAGCGAGCCCCCGTGCTTGTCCGGATCGAAATAGACCTGCCGGAAGCTGTACGTGGGTTCGACCCGGTAGTCTTCCGGATGCGCGTCGAGCCAGGCCTGCAGTTCCGCGTCGGTCGGCGCCGGCGGATCGAGCTCGTCCGCCATGAAGCTCATCTTCTGTGCGATGCGCCGGCGCAGCACCGGATCGTTCCGATCCAGGCCGAGTGCCAGGCCCTCGCGGTACAGGACCTCTTCCCGGACCCAGTTGTCGACGAGACCCTTGAGCTCGGTCTGGGTCGGCGGCCGCTGCCAGAGGCGTTAGAACTGCATGCGCAGGGCATCCACGCGCATGCCGTCGACGACGATCTCGTCCGGCGTGTCGAGGGCGCCCTCGTGGAGCCAGGCGAACAGGCCGAACAGGGCCGCGCCGAGCACGAAGAAGTGCACGAGGGGTTCCCGGATGATGCGTTGCAGATTCACGGATTGTATTGTACGTATTATTACGACCAGTCTAGCAGGTGGCTGCGCGGTTAGGCTGTCGTAGTCCGCGGCCCGGCCCGGCCGTGAAACCAGAGCGAGGGGATGAGCAAAACCAGCGAACTGATCGCCGGCGTCGGCCTCGGCGACCTGCCGCGCAAGAGCCGTTGGCCCGCGCGCATGGACCTGATGCAGAGCGCGACCGGCCTGCTCCTCGCCCTGTTCATGTGGGGCCACATGTTCTTCGTGGCATCGATCCTGATCAGCAAGGATGCCATGTGGACCGTGACGAAAATATTCGAAGGCTATTTCGTCTTCGAACGCTCCCACACGGGTATCGTCTCGTCCGTCGTCGGCACGGTAATCCTGCTGTTCGTCGGGCACGCGTTCCTCGCCATGCGCAAGTTCCCGGCCAACTTCCGGCAATACCGGGCGTTCATCGCCCACCGCAGGCTGTTCCGGCATGCCGACACCACGCTGTGGTGGGTCCAGTTCCTCACCGGCTTCCTGATGTTCTTCCTCGCCTGTCCGCACCTGTTCCAGATGCTGACGCATCCCGGCGCGATCGGGCCGTTCGCCTCGGGCGAGCGCGTGTTCACGGCGTGGTGGCCGCTGTACCTCGTACTCCTGTTTGCCGTCGAACTGCACGGCGGCATCGGCCTGTACCGGCTGTCGGTGAAATGGGGCTGGTTCGACGGCGGGGATGCGAACGCGACCCGGCGACGCCTCTCCTACACCAAGTGGGGCATGACCGCGTTCTTCCTGGTCCTCGGCCTGCTGACGCTGGCCGCCTATTACCGGATCGGCTCGGAAAATCGCGAGTCGCCCGGGATCCGGTATACGCCCGTCGCCATAGCACTCGAAGCGCCGGAGGTCGTATCGTGAAGATCGTCTACACGGACGTGCTCGTGATCGGCGGCGGGCTGGCCGGCCTGCGCGTGGCGATCGGCGCCAGGCGCCGCGGCCACGACGTCGTGATCCTGTCGCTGGTGCCGGCGAAGCGCTCGCACTCGAAAGCGGCCCAGGGCGGGATGCAGGCGAGCCTCGGCAACGTCATCAAGGGCCAGGGCGACAACGAGGACGTGCATTTCGAGGACACGGTGCGCGGCAGCGACTGGGGCGCCGACCAGGAAGTCGTGCGCATGTTCGTGAACACCGCCCCCAAGGCGGTGCGCGAGCTGGCCGCCTGGGGTGTGCCGTGGAGCCGGGTGCGCAAGGGCGACCGCGACGTGATCATCAACGGCGAGAAGGTTACGATCACCGAGCGCGATGCCGCCCACGGGCTGCTCGCGCAGCGCGATTTCGGCGGCACGAAGAAATGGCGCACCTGTTACGTATCCGACGGCACCGGCCACGCCATGCTGACGGCGATGGCGGATCGCGCCATCGCCGAACAAATCCCGGTGTACGAGCGCAGCGAGGCGCTGGCGCTGATCCACGAGGGCGGTCGCTGCTACGGGGCCGTCGTGCGGGACCTCGTGACGGGGGAACTCAGCGCGTACGTGTCGAAAGCCACCGCGATCGCCACCGGCGGCGCGGGACGCCTGTATCGCGTGACGACCAACGCCGTCATCAGCGAGGGCATCGGTCACGCCATCGCGCTGGAGACCGGGGTCGCCGCGCTCGGCAACATGGAAGCGGTGCAGTTTCACCCGACCGGCATCTTCCCCGCCGGCATCCTGGTGACCGAGGGCTGCCGCGGCGACGGCGGATTGCTGCGCGACGTCGACGGCCACCGTTTCATGCCGGACTACGAACCGGAGAAGAAGGAACTCGCCTCGCGCGACGTCGTATCGCGCCGCATGGAGGAACACATCGCGGCCGGCAAGGGCATCAAGTCCCGCTTCGGCGATCACCTGTGGCTCGACATCACGCTGCTCGGCGAAAAACACATTCGGCACAACCTCCGCGAGGTCTGGGAGATCTGTCACTACTTCCTTGGCGTCGACCCGGTGAAGGAATGGGTCGCCGTGCGCCCTGCCCAGCACTACACGATGGGCGGCGTGCGGACCCGGCCGAATGGCGAGAGCCCGACCCTGAAGGGACTTTTTGCGGCAGGCGAAGCGGCGTGCTGGGATCTGCACGGATTCAATCGCCTCGGCGGCAACTCGGTCGCCGAGACCGTCGTGGCAGGCATGATCGTCGGCGAGTTCATCGCCGATTTCTGCGACGATCCCGGCAACGACCTCGACATACCCGTCGGACTCGCCGAGCATTTCGTCGGCAGGGAACGCGCCGGGCTGGAGGCCATGCTGCGGGGAGGCGGCACGGAAGACGCGAGCGCCATAAAGGAACGCATGCAGCACGTGATGACCGACAAGGTCGGCATCTTCCGCCGCGGCGAAGACCTGTCGGCGGCGGTCGAGGAACTGCAGCAGTTGCTGGAGCGCAGCCGCAACATCGGCTTGCGTTACAAGGCGCCCGGCGCGAATCCCGAGCTCGTCACCGCCTATCGCACGCGCAGGATGCTCAAGCTGGCGCTCGCGATCGCCTACGGAGCGTCGATGCGTACCGAGAGTCGGGGCGCGCACTTCAGGGAAGACTATCCGCGCCGCAACGACGCGGAGTGGCTCAAGCGCACGCTGGCCACCTGGCCTGGCGGGGACGACACCCTGCCGACGCTGAATTACGAGCCGCTCGACGTCGGGCGCATGGAGTTGCCGCCGGGCTGGCGCGGTTACGGCGCGAAGGACTACGTCGAGCACCCGGACACGGCGGTGCGCACGGCGGAGGTCGAGGCCGTGCGACAGCGGGGCGGCGACCGATACGCGATCCAGCGGGCCCTCCTTCCCTACGAACACCTGCTTCCGGAGCGCTTCCGCGGGCCCAACGAGCGGATCGACGACCGCAAGGCGGAGACACGATGAGCGACCCGAACACCGAACGCCGCCCGCTGCGCATCAGCGTGCTGCGCTACAACCCGCAGGAACCCGGTGACGTCCCGCGGCTGCAGGCCTACGAGATCGAGGAAGCGCCGGGCATGACCCTGTTCATCGCCCTGACCGAGATCCGCGAACACCAGGACCCTTCGCTGCAATTCGACTTCGTCTGCCGCGCCGGCATCTGCGGCAGTTGCGCGATGCTGATCGACGGCAGACCCGGGCTGGCCTGCCGCACGCTCACCAAGAACCTCGGGACCGAGATCACGCTGGCGC
>JBAUVS010000055.1:0-3814 GCA_049583345.1 Woeseiaceae bacterium | reverse complement strand
TGGTCGACAGGCCGGCGTCGCTGGACAAGATCTTCGCGGATGCACCGGTGCAGATCGTCACCCATTGCGAGGACACGCCGACCATCCGGCGCAACGAAGCGCGGGCCAGGGAGCAGTACGGCGAACAAGTGCCGATGCGGGAACATCCGAACATCCGCTCGGCCGAAGCCTGCCTCAAGTCGTCGCGCCTGGCCGTCGACCTGGCGCGCCGCCACGATGCGCGGCTGCACGTGCTCCACCTGACCACCGCGACGGAGATGGCGCTGTTCTCCGATGCGCCGCGGGCCGACAAGCGGATCACGGCCGAGGTCTGCGTCCATCATCTGTGGTTCGACGACTCGAGCTACGACGAACTCGGGGCGCGCATCAAGTGCAATCCGGCCATCAAGACCGTCACCGACCGCGAAGCCCTGCTCGCGGCCCTCAACGCGGGACGGATCGACATCATCGCGACCGATCACGCGCCACACACGGCCGAGGAGAAGCGCGGGACCTACTTCAGGGCGCCTGCCGGCCTGCCCCTCGTGCAGCATGCGCTGCTCATCCTGTTCGACCTGGCCGCAGCGGGCAGGATCACGCCGGAGCTGCTCGTGGATCGCTGCTGCCACGCGCCGGCGGACATCTTCGGGGTGGCCGACCGAGGCTACATCCGCGAGGGCTGGTTCGCAGACCTCGTGCTGGTGAACCCGGCCGGGGGATATTCTGTCAAACCCTCCAACCTGCTTTACAAGTGCGGGTGGTCCCCGTTCGAGGGCCATCGCTTCTCGTCTTCGATCGACACCACGATGATCAACGGCGAGGTCGTATACCGCGACGGCAGACTGACCGGAAAAATCGCGGGGAAAAGGCTCCTGATCACCGGCCGCCGCTGAGTCTTAAAACTGTTTACTTTCCAGTCGATCCCGTTATGCTAGCGCCCATTACGGGAGCGACTGGCTACCGGGCCCCAGGATCGGACCCGGTGTGTCTTCCAGATGAAACCGACGGACACCTCCAACCCCGATTATTTCCATAGAGTTGTCGATTGTCAGTGGGCCTGCCCCGCCCACACGGACGTGCCGCTTTACATCCGCCTGATCGCCCAGGGACGGTTCAGCGACGCGTACATCGAGAACCGGAATTCGAACGTCTTCCCCGGCATCCTCGGGCGCGTCTGCGATCGTCCGTGCGAGCCGGCATGCCGGCGCGGACGGGTCGAGGAACGCCCGGTGGCAATCTGCCGGCTGAAGCGCGTCGCCGCCGATCACCGCGACGACATCCGCGACCGCCTGCCGCAGCCCGCCGCCGAGAGCAACGGCAAGCGCGTGGCCCTGATCGGCGCCGGCTGCGCTTCGCTCACGGTCGCCAACGACCTGGCGCCGCTGGGCTACGAGATCACGATCTTCGAGGCGCTGGACACCACCGGCGGACTCATGCGCACGAATATCCCGCAATTCCGCCTGCCGCCGAAAGTGCTGGACGAGGAGATCGGCTACATCCTCGACATCGGCGTCGACCTCAGGCTCGGACATCGCATCGAGAGCATGCAGGATCTGCTCGCGGAAGGTTTCGACGCGATTTTCGTCGGCACTGGCGCGCCGCGCGGCAAGAATCTCGAGATCCCCGGCCGCTACGATTCACCAAACATACACATCGGCATCGACTGGCTGGAGTCGGTGGCTTTCGATCATATCGAATCGATCGGCAAGCGCGTGCTCATCATCGGCGTCGGCAACACGGCGATGGATTGCTGCCGCACCTCGCTCCGGCTCGGCGCCGAGGAAGTCAAGGTGATGGCGCGCAAGCCGCGCGGTTTCTTCAAGGCCTCCGAATGGGAACTCGAGGATGCCGAGGAAGAGAACGTCGAGATCCTCGTCAATCACTCTCCCAAGGAATTCGTCATCGAGGACGGCAGGCTCGTCGGCATGACGTTCGAGCAGATGGAGTACGAGGTCGATAACGACGGCCGGATCGACGAGGGCAGGGTTACCGGCGAGAAATTCATCCCATGCGACGACGTCATCCTCGCGATCGGCCAGGACAATGCGTTCCCGTGGATCGAGCGCGACATCGGCATCGAATTCAACAAGTGGGAATGTCCCGTCGTCGATCCCGAGACGATGATGTGCAGCCGCGACGGCATCTTCTTCGGCGGGGACTCGGCCTTCGGACCCAAGAACATCATCTGGGCGGTCGCACACGGCCACGAGGCGGCGCTGTCCATCCACAAGTACTGCCACGGCGGCGATATCCGGGACCGGCTCCCGCGCGGCATCAATCTCTCCAGCCAGAAGATGGGCATGCACGAGTGGAGCTACTCGAACGACTACGACCCTGCGGCGAGGCGCCTGATGCCGCACGTCGACCTGAAGGAACGCTTCAAGAAGCTCGATATCGAAGTCGAACTCGGATTCACCGCCGAGCAGGCGATCCAGGAAGTCGAGCGTTGCCTGAACTGTGACATCCAGACCGTCTTTTCCGCCAAGCTCTGCATAGAATGCGACGCGTGCATCGACATCTGCCCTGTCAATTGCCTCACCATCACGCACAACGGCGACGAGCCGGATCTGAGGAGCCGCTTGTCGGCGCCGGCGAAGAATGCGGAGCAGGCATTGTTCGTCTCCGAAGACCTGCCACAAACCGGCCGCGTCATGGTCAAAGACGAAGATCTATGTGTGCACTGCGGCCTCTGCGCGGAACGCTGCCCTACCGGCGCCTGGGACATGCAGAAGTCCACCGTGCTGATCCCGTACGCGGCCGACGAGCCGACGACCCGCAAGCGGCGCAGTACCGCCGCCTGACAGGACACCCGAATTGGCAAAGGTTAACGACGTCGTCATAAAGATCGCTACGGTCAATGGCACGGGTTCCGCGAGCGCCAACGGCCTGTTGCGCAAGTCGATCTTCCGCATGGGCATCCCCGTCGTCGGCAAGAATTTCTTCCCGTCGAACATCCAGGGGCTGCCGACCTGGTACGAGATCCGGGTCACGGCCGACGGCTACAAGGCCCGGTCGGACCGGGTCGACGTGATGGTCGCGATGAATGCACAGACCTACGCGCGCGATCTGGCGGAGGTCCCGGCGGGCGGGTATCTCCTGTACGACTCGACCTGGCCGCGGCACAGCCTGATGGATCGCGAAGACGTCCATGTACTCGGCATCCCGCTGTCGAGGATGTGCAACGAGCATTTCGAAGGCGCGCGGGCGCGGATACTGATGAAGAACATCGCGTACGTCGGTGCGCTCGCGGCGCTGCTCGACATCGATCTCGGCGTCATCACGTCGCTGCTCGAAGAGACCTTCGCCGACAAGAAAAAGCTGATCGACTCGAATATGCAGGCCATCCGGCTGGGCTACGACTATGCGCTGGAACACTTCGCGTGCCCGCTGCCGTGCCGGGTGGAGGCCATGGACGGGACAGCCGGACAGATCGTCATCGACGGCAACACGGCGGCGGCCCTCGGCTGCATGTATGCGGGCGCGACGGTCGGTGCCTGGTACCCCATCACGCCGTCGACGTCACTGATGGATGCCTTCCGCTCGTTCTGTTCGAAGTACCGCGTCGACCCGGAGACCGGCAAGAACACCTATTGCATCATTCAGGCGGAGGACGAACTCGCCGCCATCGGCATGGTGCTCGGCGCGAACTGGAACGGGGCGCGTTCGTTCACGCCGACGAGCGGTCCGGGAATCTCGCTGATGAGCGAATTCCTGGGCTACGGCTATTACGCGGAGATCCCGGCCGTCATCTTCAACGTGCAGCGCACGGGCCCGTCGACGGGGATGCCGACGAGGACGCAGCAGGCCGACATCCTGACCTGCGCGTACGCGTCCC
>JBAUVS010000054.1:0-5842 GCA_049583345.1 Woeseiaceae bacterium | reverse complement strand
AACCAGTCCTGCTCCGGGTCGAACTCGGCCACCAGCGCACTCGCGTGCGCGCGATGATGCCAGACCGTATCGACGGGCAGTCCCTGCTCCCGCGCCCAGCGCTGGGTCGTGTAGCCGGGATGCGCGTCACAGGCGATGCGTTTCGCCGTCACGCCGTACAGCGCCTGCAGGTCGGCCGCGACCCGCTCGAAGACGGCGAGGCTGCGCGGGCTGTCCATCTCCCCGATGTGCGGCGAGACGATGACGCGGTCCTCGAAGGACAGCGCGAGCGTCCCTTTCATGTGACCGCCGACGGCGAGCAGCGGCTCGCCTTGCGGCCACGGCAGCGTAAGTTCGAGCGGCGCGCAGCCGCGCCCGATCCGCAGCGGCCGCATGCGGTTCGCGACACGCCGGTAGACCGGGTCGTCTGCCGGCCGCACGATGGGGCGGTTGTGATGCAGGAACGCGTCGGCGACGCCGCCGAGGCGCCGTTCGACATCGCCGCCGTCCGTCAGTACGGGTTCGCCGCTGATGTTGGCACTGGTCGCGACCAGCGGCGCGCCGTAAGCCTCGAGCAGCAACTGATGCAACGGACTGTACGGCAGGAATGCGCCGATCTCGCCGAGCCCCGGCGCGATATTCGGCGCCAGCATCGCACGCCGTGATTTCCTGGTGAGCACGATCGGGCGACCCGGACTCAACAGCAGTTCCGCCTCGTCCCGTGTCGGTTCCGCGTAGCGATGGACGATGTCGAGGCCGTCCTTGCCGGCGAGCGGGAACATGACGGCGAGCGGCTTGTCGGGCCGATGCTTGCGCTCGCGGAGCGCGGCCACGGCCGCCTCGTCCCGCGCATCGCACATCAGGTGGTAGCCGCCGATGCCCTTCACGGCGACGATCGCACCGCAACGAAGCTGTTTCAGCGTCGCCGCGAGCGCGTCCGGCGTCGAGACGTATTCCGTGCCGGCGGTGTAGTGCAGTCGCGGCCCGCAGACCGGGCACGCGATCGGTTCGGCATGGAACCTTCGATCGCCCGGATCCCGGTACTCGCGCAAGCAGTCGTCGCACAGCGCGAACCCGGCCATGCTCGTGTTGGCACGGTCGTAAGGCAGCGCCTCGATGAGCGTGTAACGGGGCCCGCATTGCGTGCAGTTGATGAACGGATAACGGAAGCGGCGATCCGCGGCGTCGTGCAGCTCGCGCCGGCAGTCGTCGCACATGAAGTAATCCGGCGGCACGAATACGCGCGCCGTCGCGTCCGCAGAACTCTCCGCGATCGAGAAGTCCGCGCTGTGCGGCGCCTCGATATCCCGGCTGTCGTCGATGTGCGGCCGGGCCAGGGGCGGCGCGGCCGTCACGAGTTCGTCCTGGAAGCGCGCGAGCGCCTCGTCGGTGCCCGCCGCGACGATGACGACCTGGCCGAGCCGGTTCTGCACCTCGCCGATCAGCCCGTATCGTCTTGCGAGCCGATAGACGAAGGGCCGGAAGCCGACGCCCTGCACGTGACCCGAGAGAACGATGCGGCGCGCCCTGCCGGTCCCCGGCTCACTGCGTACCGCGGCTTCAACCAACGGAGTGTCTCCTGCCCTCCCACTGGTTCTCGCGGAAACCCGAAGCCCACCAGATTCGGCACGCCCCCTCGTCGGAGACCATGCACGGCCCGATCGGCTTGCGCGGCGTGCAGGCCACGCCATAGAGACGGCACTGGTTCGGATAGACCTTGCCGAGCACGACGCGCGCGCAATCGCAGCCTGGCGGCATCTCGCCGACGCGCTTGCGCGACTCGTCGGCATAGGAAGGGAACTGCCGGCGCGCATCGTGCGCGGCGTATTCCTCGCGGAGCACGAAGCCGGACTGCGGGATGATGCCGACGCCTCGCCAGTTGGCGTCGGCGACCTGCATGACCTCGCGCAGGTGGCGGCGTGCCTCGGGATTGCCGCCCGGCCGCACGACCTCGGGGTAACAGTTCTCGAGCGCCCTGGTGCCGTCACGGAGCTGTGTCAGTACGGACACCATCGCCGCGAGCAGCGTATCCGCCCGGAAGCCGGCCACCGCCGCCGGGATGCCGTGCTGGTCGACGACGAACTCCCACTCCTCCGGCCCCATGACCGTGGCGACGTGTCCCGGGGCGACCAGCGCGTCGAAGCCCGGCGCCTCGGATTCGAGCAGCATCGCCACGGCCGGCCAGGTCAGCCTGCCGGACAGCAGCACCGAGAGATTCTCCGGCGCACCCTGCGCCAGCATCGCGGCCACCGGCGCCGTGGTCGTCTCGAAGCCCGCCGCGAAGAACACGACGCGGCGGTCCGGATTCGCCTCGGCAATGCGCACGGCATCCAGCGGCGAGGCGATCGGGCGGATATCGCCGCCCGCCGCACGCGCCGCTTCCAGCGAACGCGGGTCGCGCTTCGGGACGTTGACCGGCACGCGCAGCATGTCGCCGAACGCGACGAGGATGAGGTCCTCGTTGAGCGCGAGCTGGATCGCCTCGAAGACGTCCTCTTCGGGGCAGATGCACACGGGGCATCCGGGACCGGGCACGAGCTCGATGTTGTCGGGGATGGCGGTCCGGAGTCCGGCGACGGAGATCGACCGCTCGTGACCGCCGCAGACGTTCATGATGCGCACGCGCCTGTCGATGCCGAGCGCGCGCAGCTCGCCGAGCCAGTATTCGGCCGGACGGCTCATGCCGCCGCTCTCGCCGTTTGCCGGAGCCAGGCCAGCCAGCCGTCCATGCCGGCACCGGTCCTGGCCGAAACCTGCAGCAACGGCGCGGGATTCGCGAGCCCGTGCAGGCACGACTCGGCGACCGCGGGATCGAAATCGTCCAGCACGCCGAGCAGGTCGGTCTTGGTGATCAGCACGAGATCGGCGGCGCGGAACATGACCGGGTACTTGGCGGGCTTGTCATGACCCTCCGGCGTGGACAGCAGCGCGACGTTGACGTGCTGGCCGAGATCGAAGCTCGCCGGACAGACGAGGTTGCCGACGTTCTCGATGAACAGCAGATCCAGCCCGTCCAGGTTCATCTCGTGCAGCGCCGAATGCACCATGTGGGCATCGAGGTGGCACGCACTGCCGGTACTGATCTGCACCGCGGGCACGCCCCTGGCGCGGATGCGCACGGCGTCGTTCTCCGTCTCGAGGTCGCCCTCGACGACGCCGATGCCGAGTTCGGCGGCGAGCAGGTCGATCGTCGCTTCGAGCAGCGCGGTCTTGCCGGCCCCCGGCGAGGACATGAGATTGACGGCGAACACGCCGTGACGGTCGAAGTGCTCGCGGTTGTGGGCCGCCTGCCGGTCGTTCGCGTCCAGCAGCCCCTTCAGCACCTCGACGGACTCGCTGCCACTCGCGGTATGCGCGAGGTGCCCCCCGTGTGCCACGAGATGTTCGTTGCCGGGAGTGACGTTGCAGCCGCAGGTATCACACATGGTGTTCTTCTCCGTTCCCCGCACTTTCGAGGACAACGCGCTCGAGCAGAAGTTCGTCGCCCGACAGCACGGTGGTGCGCCAGTCGCCGCAATGCCGGCAGAGCAGGCGA
Organism: Woeseiaceae bacterium; assembly: GCA_049583345.1. GTDB lineage: Bacteria > Pseudomonadota > Gammaproteobacteria > Steroidobacterales > Woeseiaceae > UBA1847. Next base: position 2,328 of record JBAUVS010000054.1, on the reverse strand, counting down.
TTGACGGTCGCCTCCGACTCGCCGCCACAGCTTTCGCAGCGCACGCGGATCGGCATCGCCTTGAGGTGCAGGGCCGCCTCGTTCGCGATCGTGCCCGCCGCGGCCAGCGGAAACGCACTCCGCATCAACGGCTGCTCGACACCGGACAGGGGCCCGACGCTGACGTAGACGTCCGAGACGGCCGTCGCGCGCCGCGCCCGGGCAACGGCCGCGACCTCGCCGATCAGCGCCTGGCAGATCGCGAGCTCATGCATCGGTTTCCGCCAGGATCTCGTCGAACAGTGCCCAGGCATCGGCCGCTTCGGCTTCCGAGACTTTCTGGATGGCATAGCCGACGTGCACGAGCACGTGGTCTCCGGGCGAGAGCGCCTCGTCCTGCAGCATGAACAGGCTCACTTCGCGCTCGATCCCGCGGGCCGCACAGACGCACTGGAAGCCGTCTATCGCCTTGATTTGCATGGGGACGGCGAGGCACATGGGCCACCCTCCGAGTTGTTCACCCCCGACTTTCCTGTAATGAAGCATAGTCGTTCGTCCGGAGAAAGCACTGTACGTAATAACGCCTATTCAGCTGTGGCGGCGCCTCGCCTACTCTGCATTTCGAGGGGGAGACCGGGAAATGGCGCAGGGATGCGTTTATCTCCGGGTCAGCGAGGTGAGGAATGTTCTCGTCCGGCGAAAGGCACCCGCATGCTCACACACTGGTCCTCGGTGTGGGCAACTTATTGCTCGCCGACGAAGGCGCCGGCGTCCACGCCATGCGCTATCTCGAGGACAACCACGATTGCCCCGACACGGCCTTTCTCGACGGCGGCACGCTGAGCTTCACGCTGGCGGACGATATCGCCGCCGCCGACAACCTGATCGTCTTCGATGCGGCGCAGTTGGGCTCCGCGCCCGGCGACGTGCGCGTCTTCGAGGGCCCCGAGCTCGACGCCTTCCTGAAATCCGGCCGCTGCAGCGTGCACGAGGTCGGCTTCGCGGACCTGATGGACATCTCGCGCCTGGAAGGCACGCTGCCCCGCCACTACGCACTCATCGGCATCCAGCCCGAACAGTTCGGCTGGGGCGATGCCCCTGGCGAGGCCGTGGCCAGGGCCATCCCGCGCGCCGCGCGTGAGGCTGCCGCGCTGATCGACAAGTGGACAAAAGAAGAATTGGAGGCAACCGGCACATGAGCGCACTCGACGCAATCAAGGTCAACGTGGAGATTCCGACCGGCAACGTCGAGCCGTTGCTGCACGAGATACGGCACGCCCTGAAACGCGTGGCGGCGGGCGAGCAAGGCACGGTGATCGACCTGAAGAGCCTGCCGATGGCGCCCGGCGAAGAACGACGGATCGAGGAAGCACTCGGCGAGGGCGAGGTCCGCGCCGAGCTGCAGGCGCTCGGCCCGACCGAGGTGCAGGAGACGGCCTACCCGGGCGTATGGCTCGTGACCCACCGCAATGCCGAAAACGAGGTCGTCGCCCGTTTCATCGAAGTGACCCGCATGCCCGAAATACTGATGGCGCAGCCCGAGGATATCGAGCGCGGCATCGAGAAACTCGAAAGCGAACTGCAGGAATAGGAGGCAGTACGATGCGTAAAAACCAGACCCTGGGTGAGTACCTGCAGTCGCAGGGAGTGTCCCGCCGAGGCTTCCTGAAATTCTGTTCCGCAACGGCATCCCTGATGGCGCTGCCGCCTGCGTCCGTGACGGCGATCGCCGAAGCACTGGCCAGCGCGCGGCGTCCGTCCGTCATCTGGCTGTCGTTCCAGGAATGCACAGGCTGCACCGAATCCCTGACCCGCTCGCATTCGCCGACGATCGAGTCGCTGATCTTCAACGCGATATCGCTCGACTACCATCACACGCTGCAGGCAGCCGCGGGTTACGGCGCGGAAGACGCGCGCAAGGCGGCCATGGAGGAAAACGCGGGCAAGTACCTGTGCCTCGTCGACGGCTCGATACCATTCACGCATCCGGAATATTCGACGATCGCGGGCGTCTCCAATCTCGACATGCTGAGAGAAGTGGCGGCGAACGCGGCGGCCGTCGTCGCCATCGGTACCTGCGCCTCTTTCGGCGGCATCCCCTACGCAGCCCCGAACCCGACGGGCGCGGTGCCCGTTTCGGAAATCGTCAAGGACAAACCGATCATCAACGTATCGGGTTGCCCGCCGATCCCGGTCGTGATCACCGGCGTGCTGGCGCAGTTCCTGACCTTCGGCGAGATTCCGCAACTCGACAAGCTGGGTCGGCCCGCCGCCTTCTTCGGCCAGAACATCCATGACCGCTGCTATCGCCGGCCGTTCTACGAGCGCGGCCAGTTCGCCGAAACCTTC
>JBAUVS010000053.1:0-1887 GCA_049583345.1 Woeseiaceae bacterium | reverse complement strand
GCTGGGCGGGCTGCAGGGCGCGCTGGGCTGGTACATGGTCGCGAGCGGGCTCGTCGACGACCCGCACGTCAGCCAGTATCGCCTCGTCGCGCACCTCTCGACCGCGCTCCTTATCTATGGCTGGATGCTGTGGGCGGCCCTGTCGCTGCTGGTCCCCCGCCGGGCACCCGAGCCGCACCCCTGGTTCCGCCGGTCGGCGTGGCTCACCGGGCTCGTCTCGCTGACCATGCTGTCCGGCGGCTTCGTCGCCGGCCTGCGCGCGGGCCTCATCTACAACACGTTCCCGAAGATGGGCGAGTACTGGATCCCGCCGGGCCTGACCGCACTGACGCCGTTCTGGCAGAACGTCTTCGCCAACCCGATCACCGCGCAGTTCGACCACCGCCTGCTCGCGCTGACCACCTTCGCCGCGATCCTCGCCTACTGGCTCGCCTCCCGGGGCACGCCGATGCCGAGGCGCGCCGCGGTCGCTCGCAACGCACTGCTGCACACGGCGGTATTGCAGGTTGCGCTGGGCATCTCGACGCTGCTGCTGGCCGTGCCGGTGCCGCTGGCGGCCGCCCACCAGGCGACGGCCGTGCTGCTGCTGACCGTATCGCTAATCCTCACACACAGCCTTCGGCAAATACCCATGGGCCGCGGCGCCGGACTCGGGGATGATTGGGCTCATGAAAGACCGTAACCCTAGCGCCGGGCACGCCGACGAGGTCTGTTTCGACGCCGACCTGATCCGGCGCTACGATGGCCGCGGCCCGCGCTACACCTCGTATCCGACGGCGCTGCAGTTCGACGCCGCCTTCACCGAGGACGACTACGTCCGCAATGCGCTGGCCAGCAATGCGAGCGGCGTGCCGCTGTCGCTGTACGTCCACATCCCGTTCTGCCGCTCGCTGTGCTACTACTGCGGCTGCAACAAGATCGTGACCCGCAACCAGGACAGGGTCTGCCAGTATCTCGACAACCTGCATCGCGAGATCGGCATGCAGGCCGAACTCTTCGACCGGGCCCGCAAGGTCGAGCAGCTGCATTTCGGTGGCGGCACGCCGACCTATCTCGACGAGGCCCAGATGGGCGAGTTGATGGAGCGGCTCGGTACCGGGTTCGATTTCGAGGCCGGCGATCACCGCCAGTTCTCCATCGAGGTCGACCCGCGCACCGTCGACGCCGCGGGCATCCGCCGGCTCGCCGGCCTGGGCTTCAATCGGCTGAGCCTCGGCATCCAGGATTTCGACCCGGTCGTGCAGGAGGCCGTCAATCGCACGCAGACCGCCACCGAGGTCGCGGCGCTCGTCGGCGCGTCACGCGACGCCGGCTTCCGCTCGATCTCGTTCGACCTGATCTACGGCCTGCCGCACCAGACCGTCGCGAGTTTCGATGCGACTCTCGACGTGGTGATCGGTATGCGCCCGGACCGCCTGGCGGTCTACAACTACGCGCACCTGCCCGAACGCTTCAAGGGCCAGCGCATGATCAATGCGGCGGACATCCCGGCACCGGAGACCAAGCTCGAGATTCTCGGCCAGACGATCGCCAGGCTGGCTGACGCGGGCTACGTGTATATCGGCATGGACCATTTCGCACTGCCCGGCGACGAGCTCGTCGAGGCACGCCGCGACCGGACCCTGCAACGCAACTTCCAGGGCTACTCGACGCACCGGCACTGCGACCTGGTCGGGCTCGGCGTCAGTTCGATCAGCAGCATCGGCAACGTGTTCGCACAGAATGCCGTGACCACGCTCGAATACCAGACGCTCCTCGAAGCCGGCAAACTTCCGGTGCGAAAGGGTGTCACGGTAGACGCGGACGACCGCCTGCGTGCCGCGGCGATCCAGGCGCTGATGTGCTACGACGAACTGCGCTTCGACGAGTTCGAGGCCGAGCACGGCA
>JBAUVS010000052.1:0-4475 GCA_049583345.1 Woeseiaceae bacterium | reverse complement strand
GCGTGCCGCGGCGCCTTCTTCGTGCGGCTCCATTCCTCGAGCATATCCGGCGCGACGCGCTTGAGTTCGTCGAGCTGCTCCTGCGTGCGCGTGTTGGCGACGAGTTCGAGCCGGTGGCCGCTCGGGTCGAAGAAATAGATGGACTGGAAGATGCCGTGGTTGACCGGTCCGAGCACGTCGACGCCCTCGGCCTCGATGTGCGCTTTCGCCTCGACCAGCGCATCGTAGTCCTCGACCTCGAAGGCGATGTGCTGTACCCAGGTCGGCGTGTTGCGGTCGCGGTCCATCGCGTCGCGCGTCGGCAGCTCGAAGAACGCCAGCACGTTGCCCATGCCCGCGTCGAGGAAGACGTGCATGTACGGATCGGGCTCCTTCGTCGAGGGCACCTGGTCCTCCGCGAAAGCGAGCAGGAAGTCCATGTTCAGGACCCGCTCGTAGAATTCCACCGTCTCCTTCGCGTCCTTGCAGCGATAGGCGACGTGATGGATGCGTTCGAGCTTCATGAGGCCTCCCGTTTTGCGCCGACGACGCCGCGCGCGACCTGGTCGCGCTCGATGGATTCGAACAGCGCCTTGAAATTGCCTTCGCCGAAGCCGTCGTCGTTCTTGCGCTGGATGAATTCGAAGAACACGGGCCCGATCAGGGTCTCGGAGAAGATTTGCAGCAACAGGCGCGGGTCGCCGTCCGTCGTCGAGCCGTCGATGAGGATGCCGCGCGGCCGGATCTCGTCGACCGGTTCGCCGTGGCCCGGCAGGCGTTCCTCGAGCATCTGGTAATAGGTGTCCGGCGGCGGGGTCATGAAGCGCATGCCCTCGGCCTTCAGCCGGTCGTAACAGGCGATCAGATCGTCGCAGGCGAGCGCGATGTGCTGGATGCCCTCGCCGTTGTACGCCATCAGGAATTCCTCTATCTGCCCCGTGCCCTGCGAGGCTTCCTCGTTGAGCGGGATGCGGATGCGCCCGTCGGGCGCGGTCAGCGCCTTCGAGTAGAGGCCCGTATACTCGCCCTTGATGTCGAAGTACCGGATCTCGCGGAAGTTGAACAGTTTCTCGTAGAACGCGGCCCAGAAGCCCATCCGGCCCCGGTACACGTTGTGGGTCAGGTGATCGATCTCGCGGAAGCCGCAACCGGCCGGGCGCGGGTCCACGCCTTCGAGATACTCGAAGTCGATGTCGTAGATCGTGCTCGCCGGCGCGTAACGGTCGATCAGGTACAGCGGCGCCCCGCCGATGCCCCTGATCGCCGGCAGCCGCAATTCCATCGGCCCGGTCGGGACGTCGACGGGCTGCGCGCCGAGTTCCAGCGCCCGCCGGTAGGCGCGGTGTGCATCCTTCACCCGGAACGCCATGCCGCAGGCACACGGCCCGTGCTCCTGGGCGAAATAGGCGGCGAGACTCTTCGGCTCCTCGTTGAGGATGAAATTGATGTCGCCCTGCCGGTACAGGGTGACCTGCTTCGACCGGTGCCGGGCGACGGCCTCGAACCCGAGCATCGCGAACACGGGCTCGAGCAGCCCGGGGGTGGGGGAAGCGAACTCGACGAACTCGAAACCGTCGAGGCCCATCGGATTGTCGAACAGATCGGTCATCGCAGACTCCCGCTGCAGTCACTTGTTTCGACAGTATGCGCGCATTTTGGTGATTTTTTGTTCAAATATTCGCTGCTTTGGCTAAAATATGATACAAACGTTTCAACTCTATCGACTTTTCGGGATATTTGTTCCATGGACTTGACTTCCTCGGATCTCCGCCTGCTCGATGCCCTGCAACAGGACGCCACGCGCAGCCAGGCCGACCTCGCGGAACTCGCCGGCCTCTCGCGCAGCTCCTGCTGGCGGCGCATCCGCGATTTCGAGGACAGCGGCCTGATCCAGCGCCAGGTCGCCCTCCTCGATCCGCGCCAGGCCGGCTTCCACATCCAGGTGCTCCTCGCCGTGGCGATGACCGAGCACACGTCCCGCAACCGGCAGGACTTCGAGCGCCATGTCGCGCTGCTCCCGGAAGTCACGCAGTGCTATTCGGTTTCCGGCGAGCGCGACTACGTGCTGCACGTCGTGGTGCCGGACATGGACGCATACAACAGCTTCCTCAATGCGCAGATCCTGGCGCACGCGGCGGTGCGCTCGGCAAGCTCTACCTTCGTGCTGCGGCGCGTGAAATACACGACGCGCCTGCCGCTCGGCGCGTAACCGTCCGCTACAGCGGTTCGACCTTGAATTTCTGGCCGCCCACCGAGGCCTCGTACATCAGGCCGCCCTTCGCCTGCGTGAAGATTGCCACGCCGGAGCTGTAATCCGCATCGGCGGAGGCGCCGGCCGTGGCCGCGACCGCGGAGGCCTGCGCGCCGAGTTCGTAGTTACCCTTCTTGAAATCGTCCAGCGCCGCCTTGTCCCTGAAGAAGATGAATTCGCTGTAGGCCTGGCCGCCCCACTGGAAGCCGATGGTCAACTGCGTGAGCGTCACTTCCGCCGTCGCCTTGCCGCCTTCGTACAGCCTGCCGTGACCGCGGGCGCCGCCGATACCGATGCCGCCCTTGCCGACCGTCGGGATGACGACGTAGCCTGCGGCATTGTCGAAGAAGCGCTTCATGTCCGGGTCCTTGCCGAGCAGCTCCGTGACCGCCGCCTTCACGTTGGCCTCCATCTCCTCGTTTTCATTGGGGTCCCAGGCACGCGATGTGCTGGATGCCAGCAGCAACGCGGTGCAAAGGCCTGCGATCAGTGAATGTTTCATGGCGTTCCTCCTCGCTCGTGGTGCGCGGCAAAGTCCCGGGTGCCGGGCCGAGTATAGACACAAACCATAGCAGACTGTTTGACAGTACCTTCGGCGCTCACCCGGCTCTTGTCATGCAGACGGAATAGTGCCACTTTGTATGACTTATTCCGGCGCCGTGTCGGCCGCACCAACGTATCTGTTACCAGGAGAGCAGTCTGATCATGAAAATCCGCCCGAGCGCCGCGTTGTTACCGATCCTTGGCCTGCTGGCCCAGTCCGCCGCCGCCGCCGAGGCGCGGCGCGTCGACTTCGGCTCGCTCGACGACGGCACGCGCATCGAGGCCGCCGAGCTGACCAACGGCAACGGCATGCGCGTGCGGATCATGACCCTCGGCGCGACCATCCAGTCGCTGTCGGTGCCGGACCGCGACGGCAACAGCGGCGACATCGTGCTCGGCTACGCCACGCCCGCCGAGTATCTCGCCAAGCCCCAGTATTTCGGCGCCACGGTGGGCCGCTACGCCAATCGCATCGCCGGGGGCCGGTTCACGCTCGACGGACGCGAATACGTGCTCGAGACCAACGACGGTCCCAACCATCTGCACGGCGGCACACACGGACTCGACAAGGTCGTCTGGAAACTCGAAGCCGCGGAGACCGGATCGCCCGCACGCGCCGTGTTCACGTACTCGAGCCCGGACGGGGCCGGCGGCTACCCGGGCCAGCTCGACGTGCGTGCGATCTATTCGCTCGGTGACGACAACACGCTGTCGATCGACTACCAGGCGCAGACGGACAAGCCGACGATCGTCAACATCACCAACCACAGCTATTTCAACCTGGCAGGTGAAGACGGCACCACCGGTGTCATGGATCATCGACTGACGATCGACGCCGATCGATTCACGCCCGTCGACTCGACGCTGATCCCGACCGGCGAACTCAGGCCGGTCGCCGGGACGCCGTTCGATTTCCGTAAATCCGAAGCGATCGGCCTGCGCATCCGCGACGGGGACGATCAGCAGATCCGCTACGGCCGCGGCTACGACCACAATTTCGTCATCAATGCGGCGGACGGCAGCCTGCGCCGCGCGGTGGTGGTGGAAGACCCGGATTCCGGCCGCGTCATGGAACTCTGGACGACCGCGCCGGGCGTGCAGTTCTATTCCGGCAACTTCCTGGACGCCACCACGGTCGGCAAGTCGGGGCGCGTCTACCGGCAGGGCGATGCGCTGTGTCTCGAACCGCAGGTGTTCCCGGACGCACCGAATCATCCCGATTTCCCGTCGGCGCGGCTCGATCCGGGCCAGACTTACGAGAACAGGATGGAATACCGCTTCTCGACTGGGGGAGAATAGGCCGGGACGACTGCTGACACGCACGCATGAACGATTCCGCCAAACCGAACAAGCCGAGGCTCCGCTCGCGCGAATGGTTCGACGACCCGGCCTATCCGGACATGACGGCGCTGTACCTCGAGCGCTACCTCAACTTCGGCCTGTCGCTCGACGAGTTGCAGTCCGGCAGGCCCATCATCGGCATCGCCCAGACCGGCAGCGACCTGTCGCCATGCAACCGGCACCACCTCGTGCTCGCGGAGCGTGTGCGGGAAGGCGTGCGCGAAGCCGGCGGCATCGTGCTCGAATTCCCGGTGCACCCGATCCAGGAGACCGGCAAGCGGCCGACGGCCGCGCTGGACCGTAACCTCGCCTATCTCAGCCTGGTCGAGATCCTGTTCGGCTATCCGCTCGACGGCGTCGT
>JBAUVS010000051.1:0-6058 GCA_049583345.1 Woeseiaceae bacterium | reverse complement strand
TTGTGGGTGATGTCCTCGCCGGTCGTGCCGTCGCCGCGCGTCGCGCCGCGCACGAGCACGCCGTCCTTATAGAGCAGGCTGACGGCCGCCCCGTCGAGCTTCGGTTCGGCCATGTACTCCAGCGTGTCGGCCTCCGACTCGATCTCGAGCCGTGTCCGCACGCGCCGCGTCCACTCCTGCAGCTCTTCGGTGGAGAACGCATTTTCCAGCGACAGCATCGGCAGCTCGTGCCGCACCGTGCCGAACGCCGAGATCGGCTGGTCGCCGACGCGCTGCGTGGGCGAGTCCGGGGTGACGAGCTCGGGGTGTTGCGCTTCCAGCTCCTGCAAGCGGCGCATCAGGCGGTCGTACTCGATATCCGGAATCTCCGGGTCGTCGAGCACGTGGTAGCGGTAGTTGTGGTAGCGAATCTGGTCGCGCAGGCTGTCCAGCTGCTTCTGAACCGGGGCCGGGGCGGTCATGCGAGTCCGAACGGGCCCCGGGTCAGGCGACGAGGTGACTGTGCTGGAACTGGATGATCTCCTCGCGCAGGTAGCGCTCGCGCTGGATGCTCAGGGTGCTGCCGGTTTCGTCGAGGAGTTCGCCGTTGAGAGACTTGGCGAGCGCCTTGGCCGCGGTGACCATCAGGTCGAAGGCTTCGACGCCGTCGACCGGACCCGGCAACACGAGGAACATGCTGATGCCCGGGATCTGCTGTTCCTTGATGTTCGACATGTCGAACGAACCCGGCTCGACGAGGCTCGCGGCGCTGAAGATGGTCTGGTCTTCGTCGCTGCCATCGTAGCGGTGAAAGATGCCGAACTTGCCGTGGCGCAGGCCGATGCCGCGCAGGCTCAGGATGAGTTCGTCGCCGCGGAACGAGGCGCCATTGCGCGCGACCAGCCGGACCGTGACGATCTTCTGCGGCACGTGGGCCCGGATCGCCGGCGCCTCTTCTTCCTGCTCGGGCGCCGGCTCGTCGTCGTCGTCGAGCGTCGGCGTGATGCGGACGTCATCGGCAGGCTTGCCCGGCGGTCGAGTCGCCCGTTCACGCTCCCGCCGCGTGTACCAGTAGACGCCGGCGATCACCAGCAGTCCGAGCAGCAAAAGCAACCAGCGCAGACCGTCCATTACGGGATCACCTAACTAGCTGCCATCCTCACCGCTTCATCGAGGTCGACCGACACCAGCCGGGACACGCCGGGCTCCTGCATCGTCACGCCCGTCAGTTGTCGCGCCATCTCCATCGTCACCTTGTTGTGCGTGATGAACACGAACTGGACCTTGTCCGACATGGAGCGGACGATGTCACAATACCGGCCCACGTTGGCATCGTCGAGCGGCGCGTCGACTTCGTCGAGCAGGCAGAAAGGTGCCGGATTGAGTTCGAAGATCGCAAACACGAGCGCGACGGCCGTCAGCGCCTTCTCGCCGCCGGACAGCAGATGGATCGTGCTATTGCGCTTGCCCGGCGGGCGCGCCATCACCGTGACGCCCGCGGACAGCAGATCCTCGCCGGTCATCTCGAGATAGGCATGACCGCCGCCGAACAACTTCGGGAACAGGCGCTTGAAGCCGGCATCCACGTTCGTGAAGGTCTCGCGGAAGCGAGTCCGCGTCTCCCGATCGATCTTGCGAATCGCGCCTTCCAGCGTCGCGAGTGCGGTCTGCAGGTCCTCGAGCTGTGAGTCGAGGTAGGCCTTGCGCTCCGATTGTTCCTTGAATTCATCGATGGCGGCGAGGTTGATGGGCCCGAGACGGTCGATGCGGGCCCGGACCTTCTCGAGTTTCTGGTCCCAGGCCTCGATCGTCGCCGACTCGTCCAGTTCCTCGATCAGCGTCTCGTAATCGAACGCCGTCTGCGCGAGCTGCTCCGTCACGCCTTCGCGCCGCACGCGGACCTCGCGCAGGCCCATCTCGGCATCGTTGACGTGGCCGCGCGCCGCCTCGACCGACTGCTCGATCGTCATACGCGTCTGGTCCAGGTCGCGCAGGCCCGACTCCACTTCGTCGAGCCGCCTGCGGGCCTCTGCCATCTCGGTTTCGACGTTGACCCGCTCCTGTAACTGGTCCTCGAGCCGGTCCTGGTTCTCTGCCAGCGGCGCCTGCCCCTGTTCGAGCTGCTTGCGGATCTCGAGCTCGCGCCGCTCGAACTGGGCGAGCTGCGCCTGCATCCGATCGAGGTTCTGTGCCGCCGACTCCTTGCTCGAGCGCCGGCTCTCGAACTGGATCGTGATGTTCTGGACCGACTGCCGGTCTTCGTCGGCCTGCGCCTTGACGCGCTCGAGTTCGCGCTGCAGCTCGTCGCGGCGGGACTCGAGCGTGACGCGCTGCGCCTCCAACTCCTCGATCGCGACCGCCGCCTCCTCCTGGCGCCGCCGCGACTCACGCAACTGCTCTTCGGAACTCACGCGATCGTCCTCGACCGCGCTGGTCTCCTCGGCGATGACGGCGCGCCGCGCGTTCGCCTGCTCCATCCGGAACTTCGCCGTCTCCAGCGCGGCTCGTGCCTCCGCGTGCTCGCGGAGCAGCTTTTCGGCTTCGGTCTGCACCTTCTCGCGGCGATCCTCGAGCTGGCCCATCCGCGTGCGGCCGTCCTGTACGAGCTTGCGTGCGCTCTCGAACCGCGCCTGCAGCTCGCGAATCTCGCCCTTCAGTCGGCGCATGTCGTGCTCGCGGGTCAGCACGCTCGACTTGGCGTCCTTGTCCCGGGCCACGCGCAACCACTGCCGGCCGAGCCACACACCCTCCGGCGTGATCACCGAATCGTCGGCGTCCAGCATCTCGCGGATGGACAGGGCATTGCTCAGCGAGTCGGCGACCTGGACCCGGGCAAGCAAGGCCTTTACCGCCTCCGGCGCGCCCTTGACCCGGGTCGCCAGCGTGCCGGACTCCGTCTCGCTCTCTCCACCCTGATCCAGCAGGATCGTCACGTTGCCGCTGCGCAGCTTCTCGATACTCTCGGTGATCGGCACGAGATCGCTCACGCAGATGGCTTGCAGATAATCGCCGAGCACGGTCTCGACGGCGCGTTCCCAGCCCTCGTCGACGTCGAGCGACTGCGCCACCCTGCGATTGGCGTCGAGGCCGGTATTCTCGAGCCAGTCCTGCACGCCGGAATCGCCCTCGCCCAGCGCGGCCTTCTGCAGGGCGTCGAGCGAGGCGTACTTGCTCTCGGCCGTCTGCAGCGACGCTCGCCGCTCGTCCACGAGGCGGTTCAGCTTGATGTCCTGCTCGCGCAGCTTGCGGATCTGCTCGCCGACGTCCTTCAAGTGCCGTTCGAACTCGTCTTGCGCCTGCCCCTTGCGCTGCTCTTCGGTCGTGAGCTTGTCGACCGCGGCCTTGAGGTCGTCGGTGCCGGTACCGGAGTGCTCGTCGTCGAGTTTTCTGCGCCGCACCGAGATGCCCTGGATCTTCGCTTCCAGGTGTTCCGAGCGTGCCTGCTCCACGTTCGACCGCTGGCGGGCCTCGTGCAGGCCCGCATTGCATTCGTCCCACGCCTGCCGCCAGTGCGCCAGCGCCTGCTCGGCCTTGAGGAGCGATTCCCGGGAGGCCTTCTCGCCACGGCGCGCCTGCTCCAGGCCCGGCACGAGCTCGTTGAGCGTCAGTTCCAGCTGCGCGATCTCGCTCTCGTCGCTGTCGATGTGCTCGCGGATCTCCCGCGCACTCTCGACGGCCTGCTCGAGGTCGGCCGCCTGCCGCTCCCTGAGTTCGTGGGCGTGTTCGATCGCCTGCTCGAGGCGGGCGATCTCCGAGCCGACCTTGTAATAACGGCCCTGCACCGCGTTGAACGCGTCGCCGCGTTCCGTGTGCAGGTCGCGCAGCTCCTCGATCCGCGCTTCGAGCTTGCGTTGTTCGGCGATCGCGGCCTCGAGGGCCGTGCGCCGCTCGGCGACGACGCGGTCGGCCTCGGCCGCCTTCTCGTCGAGCGCACTGGCCCGCAGCGCCAACAGCTCGGCGGTCGTCCGGCGCTCCTCGTCTTTATACCGGCTGTAGCGCTCGGCGGTCTTCGCCTGGCGGTCGAGGTGCTTGATCTGTTTCTCGACTTCCTCCAGCACGTCCATGAGGCGATCGAGGTTCTCTTTGGTGTGCGAGATCCGGTTCGACGTCTCCCGGCGCCGTTCCTTGTACTTGGAGATGCCGGCGGCCTCTTCCAGGAACACACGCACCTCTTCGGGCTTGGCCTCGATCAGGCGCGAGATCATGCCCTGCTCGATGATCGAATAGCTGCGCGGCCCGAGCCCGGTGCCGAGGAAGACCCCCGTGATGTCCTTGCGCCGGCAACGCGTGCCGTTCAGGAAGTAATTCGAGATACCGTCGCGGGACACCTCCCGGCGGATCGAGATCTCGGAATACCTCGCGTACTGGCCTTCCAGGGTGGAATCGCTGTTATCGAACAGCAGCTCGACGGACGCGGTGCCGACAGGCTTCCTGGAACTCGAGCCGTTGAAGATGACGTCGGTGATCGAGTCGCCGCGCAAGCGGCTCGCCGAACTCTCGCCCATGACCCAACGCACGGCATCGATGACGTTCGACTTGCCGCAACCGTTCGGCCCCACGACGCCGACGAGGCCGCTGGGGAAGGTGATGGTTGTGGGGTCGACGAAGGATTTGAAGCCTGCAAGCTTGATTTTGCTGAGTCGCATCAGGTTTGCTGGACGCCGTTAGCCCGCTAAATCGGCGTAGTGTAAAGTAATTTGACCAATAAAACGATTGTCGCCAACCGGGGACAACCGGCCTCGAGCCCGCACCGGACGGGCTTTCCGCGGCGCTCCGAGCAGGGCCGAAAACCGCGGAAAATTGGGCTTCCATGTACGCATAAGCAATGTATAATCCCGCCCTTTTCTCGTTCCGGCAGGAGTACAACATGGCCGCAAAGAAGGCCGCGAGCAAGAAACGGAAGAAGGCGTCGGCCTCTCGCAAGAAGGCACCGTCGAGAAAAGCTTCCCGCAAGACGGCGTCGACGAGGAAAGCCAGCAAGAAGAAGTCGGCCTCCAGGAAGGCAGCAAGCAAGAAGAAGGCATCGAAGAAGAAATCGACGAGCAAGAAGAAGACCGCCCGGAAGGCCACGGTCAGCCGCAAGAAGTCGTCGAAGAAGTCCTCGAAGAAGACGTCGAAAAAGTCGGCGAAGAAGGTTTCGAAGAAGAAACCATCGAAAAAGCGGGTCAGCAGGAAGACGTCACCCTCCCGCAAGGCGAAGGCCACCCGGCAGCAGGCCCGCAAGAAAAAGAAAGTCAGCAAGAAGAAGACCGCGGGCAAGGCGCCCCCGCGCCGCAAGCGCACGCGCAGCGAAGTCCTGTCGGGACCGATCCACGGGATCGATCCCTACAAGCCGAAGCGCGGCGAGGAATACATGAGCCCGGAGCAGCTCGAACATTTCCGTGAAATCCTCAGCAACTGGAAACGCGAGCTGATGTTCGAGGTCGATCGCACCGTGCATCACATGCAGGACGAGGCGGCCAATTTTCCGGATCCCAACGATCGCGCCACGCAGGAATCGGAGTTTGGGCTCGAACTCCGCACGCGCGACCGCGAACGCAAGTTGCTGCGCAAGATCGATTCCGCCCTCTCGCGGATCGACGACGGCAGCTACGGGTATTGCGAAGAGACGGGCGAGGAGATCGGGCTGAAACGCCTCGAGGCGCGTCCGGTCGCGACCCTGTGTCTCGAAGCCCAGGAGCGACGCGAGCTCGCGGAACGCCAGTTCCGGGACCGGGACGATCGCTACCGCTGATTCTTCGCCGGTAGTTCCATACGTCGGGCGGTTCGCACCGTCACCCACGGGTCCGCTGCACTTCGGATCGTTGCTGGCGGCCGTCGCCAGCTACCTGGAGTCGCGCACGCGCAACGGCACCTGGCTGCTGCGGATCGAGGACATCGATCCGCCCCGCGAGCAGGCCGGCGCCCGCGATGCGATTCTCCTCGCGCTCGAGCGCTACGGATTCGAATGGGACGGCGCGGTCGGCTTGCAGAGCGCCAGCCGCGCCGAGCACGACGCCGCCATCGCGAGGCTCACCGAGGCGGGGCACCTCTACCCTTGCGGCTGCTCGCGCCGCGACGTCGAGGACGAGCCGGCCGG
>JBAUVS010000050.1:0-2929 GCA_049583345.1 Woeseiaceae bacterium | reverse complement strand
GGGCGATACCGGCCACCAGGAACGGCAGCAGCAGGTCCGGCGGCGGGAATGTCATCGGGAAGCTCATATCCAATCTCCTTTCAGCGGCCGAGCGCCTGGTCGAGGTCGGCGATGATGTCGTCGGCGTCTTCGATGCCGACCGACAGGCGCACGAGTTGATCCGAGATGCCGAGCTCGGCGCGGCGCTCGGCCGGCACCGAGGCGTGCGTCATGATCGCCGGATGGTCGACCAGGCTCTCGACGCCACCCAGGCTCTCGGCCAGCGTGAACACCCGGCAGCGTTCGAGGAAGCGGCGCGCCGTCTCGAGGTCGCCCTTCACGAACACCGTGACGATGCCGCCGAAGCCCTGCATCTGCCGTTTGGCGAGCTCGTGCTGCGGGTGGGACAACAAGCCCGGATACAGGACGCGTTCGATGCGCGCGTCGCCTTCGAGCCAGCTCGCGAGGCGCGCCGCATTCTCGCAGTGTCGCTGCATCCGCACCGCGAGCGTCTTGACGCCCCTGAGGGCGAGGAAGCTGTCGAACGGCCCGGCGATCGCACCGATCGAATTCTGCAGGTAGGCGAGCCGCTCGCCGAGCGCCGCGTCCGCCGTCACCGCAACGCCGCCGACCATGTCGGAATGGCCGTTGATGAACTTGGTCGCCGAGTGCATGACGATGTCGCAGCCGAATTCGAGCGGGCGCTGCGAATACGGCGTCGCGAACGTGTTGTCGGCCGCGACGAGGATGCCGTGCTCGTGTGCGAGCGCCGCGACCGCCTCGAGATCGGCGATCTTCAGCAACGGGTTCGACGGACTCTCGATCCACAGCAGACGCGTCTCATCGCGGATCGCCGCGCGCAACGCGGCCGGGTCCGTCAGGTCGACGAAACTGAACTCGAGCCCGGCGCTGGCCTTGCGCACGCCTTCGAACAGGCGCCGGGTTCCGCCGTACAGGTCGTCCATCGCGATCAC
The DNA here is from genome assembly GCA_049583345.1 of Woeseiaceae bacterium. Lineage (GTDB taxonomy): Bacteria > Pseudomonadota > Gammaproteobacteria > Steroidobacterales > Woeseiaceae > UBA1847. The sequence goes on along the minus strand of JBAUVS010000050.1, from coordinate 1,976 downwards.
GTGGCTGCCGGCCGGCACCAGCTCCAGGATCGTCGCCGTCGCCGCCATGCCCGAGGCGAACGCGAAGCCGCGCGTGCCCGACTCGAGATCGGCGATGCACTGTTCGTAGGCTTCCCGGGTCGGATTGCGGGTGCGCGAGTACTCGTAGCCCTTGTGCCGGCCCGGACTCTCCTGGGCATAGGTCGAGGTCGCGTAGATCGGCGGCATGACCGCGCCGGTCGCCGGGTCCGGCCGCTGCCCGCCGTGTATGACGCGCGTCCCGAACGCGCGCTTGCCGTCGTCCTTACTCATGGGTGGAGTATCTCAAATCTCCCGCCACAGGTAATTGAGCACGTCCGAACGCGTGATGAGGCCCAGGAACTCGTCGCCGTCCATGATCGCGGCATAGGGCTGCACGTGCAGCATCGCGACGAGGTTGTTGAGGCTCGCGTCCTTCTCCAGGCGGATGAACGCCTCCTGCATCGCGTCGCGCACGGGGGAGTTCATCAGGTCCGGCTTGCCGAACACGAAACGGATAATCGTGTCTTCGGTGACGACACCGACGAGCCGGCCCCCCTCCATGACGGGCAGCTGGGAGAATCCCGCGTTGCGCAGCCGATTGTGCGCGGTCGACAGGACGTCCGTCGGGCCCACGGTGATCGTGGCGTGCTCGCCGTGCGGCCGCCCGATCAGGTCGCGCAGGTCGCCGTGCTGCTCGCGCAGGATGAAGCCGCGGTCCTCGAGCCAGAAATCGTTGTACAACTTGGAAAGATACTTGTTGCCGGTATCGCAGGCGAGCGTCACGACGCGACGCGCCTCGGTCTGCTCGGCACAGTACTTGAGCGCCGCCGCCAGCAGCGTGCCGGTCGACGAGCCCGCGAGGATGCCCTCGGTGCGCAGGAGCTTGCGCGCGGTGGCGAACGACTCCCGGTCGGAGATCGAATACGCCTTCGTGACCCGGCCGAAGTCCGCGATCGGCGGGATGAAGTCCTCACCGATGCCCTCGACGAGCCAGCTCCCGCGCTCGCCGAGTTCGCCGCTGTTGACGTAGTCGGCCAGCACGGAACCGGCCGGGTCGGCGAGGATGATGTCGGTCGCCGGTGCGTGCTTCGCCAGGTAAGCCCCGACGCCCGTCACCGTGCCGCTCGAGCCCACGCCGAGCACGATCGCGTCGACCTCGCCGCCCATCTGTTCGAAAATCTCCGGCGCCGTCGTGCGCTCGTGCGCGAGCGCGTTGTCGGGGTTTCCGAACTGGTTGATGAAGTAGGCACCGCGGTTTTCGGCGATGGTCGCGCCGAGATCCTGGTAGTACTCGGGATGGCCCTTGCCGACGTCCGAGCGGGTCAGCACGACCTCGGCGCCCATCGCGCGCAGGTTGAAGATCTTCTCCTGGCTCATCTTGTCGGGCAGGACGAGGACCAGCTTGTAGCCCTTCTGGGCCGCCACCAGCGCGAGACCGATGCCGGTATTGCCCGCCGTCGCCTCGACGATCGTGTCGCCGGGCGCGATGTCGCCGCGCCGCTCGGCTTCCTCGATCATCGAGATACCGATACGATCCTTGATGGAGCCGCCGGGGTTGATCAGCTCGAGTTTCAAGAACAGGCGGCACGGACCGGTGTCGAAGCGCGTGAGCTCGAGCATCGGAGTACGCCCGACCATGTCGAGAACGCTGGAATAGACGTCCATGGAAGATAGAAAAGCAGTTTCAATTGAAATTGCCACGGAGTGTACGCATGCCCGCCTCCACCGGCCAGTGTGGCAAACCGCAGGCCGCTGAGACGCGCTCCATCGCGGCGCTGCTGAGCGACGCGGTGCAGCGGCTCGAGCCGGTGAGCGACTCGGCGCGGCTCGACGCCGAGCTGCTGCTCGCGCGCGCAATCGACATGCCGCGCAGCTACCTGATCGCGCACCCGGAGGACACGCTGGATGCCGCCGCGATCGGCCGGCTGGAGGAGTCGCTCGCGCGTCGCCTCAGCGGCGAGCCGATGGCCTATATC